>JAVWKG010000005.1:0-51621 GCA_036638655.1 Lysinibacillus sp.
TGGCTCCGAAGGCAGGACTCGAACCTGCGACAACCTGATTAACAGTCAGGTGCTACTACCAACTGAGCTACTTCGGAATAATTCAATGTTTTCGTCGAAGTTATCTTGTCGACTTTTACTATTATAGGGACATCTACAACAAAGGTCAACCTTTTTCTTCAAAAAAGTTCATTCTATTTTCCTCAAAGGGCTCAAACACTTGCTACAGCAGTATTTCTTAAGATTAATCCTAATTTTCCTAACATATTTATGACTACATCTCACGCACATATATGTATGTAGTATCCGCGTTCTTTCCTTTTGAGATACCTGCGGATATAAATTAGAACAAAAACGCGGTGCATTTACTTCTCGAAGCAAAGTGCGAAAATCCTGATCACGATGTTTATATCCTCTTCCTTCTATATGAAGGTGGTAATGACATAACTCATGCTTCACTATCCCCTCTACTTCATTAGTACCGTATAATTCAAATGCTCGAGGGTTAATTTCAATATGATGCGTTTGTAACAAATAACGACCACCTGTTGTACGTAACCTTTTATTAAAATAGGCTTGATGATTAAACGGTTTACGAAAGCTTTCTAGCGAAATACGACAAACTAATTGCTGCAGTTGCTCATTATTCATGAAAAACACCTCTATCATAATAATGCCACACTGCCTATTCAACAGTGTGGTCATTTTTTATTTATTTATCCACTATCTGATCCTTTGGTTGGAGCATTGTTAGAGCAATGCGACCTTTATTTACTTCTATTTGTTCCACCCATACCGTAACAATATCACCTAAAGATACAACTTCAAGTGGATGCTTAATACGGCGTTTTTGCAATTTCGAAATATGAACAAGACCATCTTGCTTCACTCCGATATCTACAAATGCGCCAAAGTCCACCACATTACGTACTGTACCTTGTAATTCCATCCCTACTTTTAAATCTTCTGCTTTTAAAACATCTGTTTTCAAAAGTGGCTGTGGGAATGCATCGCGCGGATCTCTACTTGGTTTCATCAAGGCATCAACAATATCTTGAATTGTTACGATTCCTACACTCAATGTTTCACTTAATGTGTTGACGTCTAAATTTGCAATCGCTTCTTCCGCCTGTTTCTTACCAATATCTTTTTTATTCAGATTAGCTGCTTCTAATATTTGGTCAGCTAAAGTATAGCTTTCTGGGTGAATCCCTGTAGAGTCTAAAGGGTTTTTCGCTTCAGGTACACGCAAAAAACCGATAGCTTGTTCATATGTTTTCGCACCTAGACGCGGAATTTTCTTTAACTGTGTTCGTGTTGTAAATTGACCATTTTCCTCACGTACTTTGACGATATTCTCAGCTACTGTTTTTGACAGCCCCGAAACATACTGCAATAAAGAAGAAGATGCAGTGTTAACGTCGACACCAACTTGGTTAACAGCAGTTTCTACTATAAAAGATAATGATTCTGAAAGCTTCTTTTGAGAAACATCATGTTGATATTGACCAACACCTACTGCTTTTGGTTCGATTTTCACAAGTTCAGATAATGGATCTTGTAGTCGGCGCGCAATCGATACGGCACTTCTTTGCTCAACTTGTAATTCCGGGAACTCCGCACGCGCAACATCCGACGCAGAATAAACCGATGCTCCTGCTTCATTGACAATAACATACGCAATTTCATTTTGAAGCTCATTTAAAACATCTGCGATAAATTGCTCAGTCTCACGAGATGCTGTACCATTCCCAATTGCAATTATACTAATCGGATACTTCACTAACATCGCTTTTACTACTGCCTTCGATTTCGCTACATCTGGTTTTGGCGGATGTGGATAAATAGCTGTTACTTCAAGCATTTTCCCCGTCTCATCTACAACCGCTAATTTACAGCCTGTCCGATAAGCAGGGTCGACTCCAAGTACATATTTACCTTTCATCGGTGGCTGCAGTAATAAATTACGTAAGTTTTCCGAGAAAATGTGAATTGCTTGCGCCTCTGCCTTTTCTGTTAATTCATTTCGAAGTTCACGCTCAATCGATGGCTGAATTAAACGTTTGTAAGCATCTTCTATCGCCACTTTCACTTCTATAATAGCTGGCGATGAGCCAGTTGCAGGAATCCATTCTTTCCACATGATCATTAATATTCGATCAATAGGAACTTGGATGACCACTTTCAAAACATCCTCTTTTTCACCGCGGTTCACAGCTAAAATGCGGTGAGGCACAATACGATTTACAGGTTCTTCATATGCATAATACATTTCGAAAACCTTTTTCTCATCTGACTCCGCATTTTTAGCACTCGTTACAAGCACTCCCTCTTTCATTGAAAAAGTACGTATCTTTTCTCGAACTCCAGCATCATCAGCAAAGCGTTCAGCTAAAATATCACGCGCCCCTGCAACAGCATCCTCTTCTGTTTCAACCCCTTGTTCAACATCAACAAATGGTTTCGCTAAAACCGCGATACTATTAGCACTATATTCCATCATTAAATCCGCTAATGGCTCCAACCCTTTTTCTTTAGCAATTGTCGCCTTCGTTCGGCGTTTTTGCTTGTAAGGACGGTATAAATCCTCTACTCGCTGGAGTACTGTGGCCATGTTAATAGCCATTTCTAATTCCGTCGTCAGCTTTTCTTGTTCATTTATAAGACGCAACACCTCTTCTTTGCGCTGTTCGAGCTGCTGTATGTAATGATATCGATCTTCTACCGCTTTTATTTGCACCTCGTCTAATGAACCCGTTGCTTCTTTTCGATATCGCGCAATAAATGGAACAGTATTTCCTTCTTCCAGTAATTTTATTACAGCTTCTGCTTGCCCAAGTTTTACAGATACATCTTTCGAAATAAGTTGAAGCATTTGTTTATGGTCCATAAGATCACTGCCTTTTTTCTTTTTATTCTACCATTGCTACTAAGAAACAATCACATAATTCGAATAAAAAATTAACCTATTCTCTGAATGTGCGATGGCGCACGCGCATAAACAGCGAAAAGAGCATGATAAAAGCACCCCTCACTTCGCCGAAGGGCGTATCGAGTAGCCTAGACGTCACTAAAAAGTTGTACTTTCTTAATCTTTTCAAAAAAATAGCTGTCTAATGAGTATGTTTCTACTCATTAGACAGCTATTTTCACTTACATTCACTTATGTATATTTAAAATTTCACAAGTCCTAAACTAATCATTAATGCTGCATCTACCTTTTCCATCAATACTTCATCCAACTGCGTTATTCGATCCGTCAGTCTAGATTTATCTATTGTGCGCACTTGTTCGAGCAAAATAACCGAGTCACGTTCAAAACCATACTTTTCAGCATTGATTTCAACATGTGTCGGTAATTTTGCCTTTTGAATTTGTGCTGTAATTGCTGCAATGATGACTGTAGGACTAAATCTATTTCCAATATCATTTTGAATAATTAGTACCGGTCTAGTACCACCTTGTTCAGATCCGACTACCGGTGATAAATCCGCAAAAAAAACGTCACCACGTTTTACATTCAAATTGTCATCCCCCGCTTACGAGACGCTCCACCATATGTTGTGCTTCATACTCTGCATGTAAGCATTCACTTGCTATCGACAGATTAATATGCGACATTTCAACATAGCCTTTAATCATAGCTTCCCGTACTTGATTTGGTTGCTTATGCTCTAAATTGTTACGTGACGAGAGAATTACTAGCTCGTTACGCATATATGACTCTTGCTTATTAGCTTCCTTAAAATCAAGAATCATTTTCCTTGGAACAGTAATTGTATATTCTTCTAATTTTTTCTCGTACACAACAAGCACCTCCAACAAAACCATACGATGTTATTATTCATCTCTATTCTAACATTGAAAGCAAATGTTGAAAAGACACGAAAAAACAAAAAATCTGACAATTTATAGTGAACTATGTAAGATTCTTGTATAATTTTGCGAAATGCTATTTTATTACATATAAATTCTAGGAACTCTAGCCGTTATAATGCATGGTACTTCATACGAAATTGTCTCAACTTTACTTGCCCATTCCTCAATTCTAACTTCTTCTTGCCCTTGTCTACCTAGTAATGTAACCCTCTCACCTATAGCATATGCTTTCGGTAGTGCTAACATACATTGATCCATACAAATTCGCCCAATTATAGGTGTTCTCTTTCCGTCAATTAGTACATCTTGTCCACCCAGCTTTCTAATGACTCCATCTGCATAACCGAGCGGGATAGTTCCTACCCACATATCCGCTGGCGCTACGAATGTTGCACCATAGCCTATCGACTCACCTGCTTTAATTCGCTTGATATGCACAAGCTCCGTTTCTAGTGCAAAGGCTGGGCTTAGCTCAAATGGCAAAATACTTTCGACATATGTTGAAGGCGATAAACCGTACATGGAAATACCAAATCGTATCGCATCAAATTGTAACTCTGCCTTTTTCACTAATGCCGTTGCCGTGTTCGAAGCATGTACAAGACGTGGCTTTTCGGGCAACTTTGCAACAATTTCCTTAAACAACTTTACTTGTTTTTCAAAGTATTCGTTATCCTCATCATCAGCTGTCGCAAAGTGTGTAAAGACTCCATCCAATTGAACATTTCCAGTCTCTTGAATAGCATCGTGCAACGCTAAAAGCTCTTCCTCCGACCGCACACCAATTCTTCCCATTCCACTATCTACTTTTATATGTACCTTCAATGGTGTCGCCCAAGATTTCGTTAATGTCTCGAGTTGTCGTATCCATTCAGCCGAGAATACCGTGACGCTAATACGTTGCTCAGCTGCATATTGAGCAAATGAAATTGGTGAAGCTCCAAGAAGAAGAATTTCCACTTCCGTAAAATGATCTCGAATCCGCAGTGCTTCTTCTGGTGTCGCTACTGCCAGTATAGATGCTCCCGCTTCTAATGCAGCTTTCGCCACCTCTATATCTCCGTGACCATATGCATTCGCTTTTACGACAGCGATAATTTGCGTATTACGGTTTAGCAGCTTTTTCATATTAATAATATTATTTTTAATAGCATTTAGGTCAATTATTACTTTTGTTGGTCTAAAATACTTTTGCGTCTCCATTATGATACCCTCTTTATATTGAATTAAACCAATATGTATTGTTTTTCAGAATGTTTTCTGCTTTCTACTATACAATGATAACGAAAAAAATTGAACTATTTTGCTTAAATTAAATACAGCTTTCTCCATTTTTAAAGAAAGCTGTATTTATAAAACTTACTTCAGACCGCCAACTGTCATAGAAGTTGCCACTTCTATCATTTCTTCGCGGGATAATTTGCTAGATGCCACGAAAAACTCAACGCCATCCTTCTCCCAGCTAATTGATGTATCTGTAATCGCCCCTATTGTAAATCCTAAATCGACTGGATCCCCAGGAGATGTTACAGGCATTAATGAATTTGCTTTCAGTACGGGTTGTTGCATAACTGTAAAGGCTTTAGTGCCTTCATATGTGATAATAACTCTTTCTTGACCGTTTTGTTTCACAGTCTTATCATCTACTTGTTTCGTACCTTCCCAATTGACAGTCGGATAATGCGTTTGGAATTCTTTTTGCTCGATTTCCGCACCAACTGCTGCTTTTTCATCGACAGAAGATTTTTCCGTTTCCTTGTCAGTAAATTGTTCAATTGCATATTCTTTTTCCTCATGTTTTACATTCAACTTGATCGATTTAAATTCAATACGGATTTGTTCTTCCTTAGCATCATTTAATATAGCTACACTTTTAGGAAGCATTGTCTTTTTATCGACCGTTATTTGTTGGAAAGGCATACTGTTTTTATGGCTATTACGAGTAGCCGCATCGAATACAAATGATTTTTCCTCTTCACGCATGACAAGCTTTTTGTCTTGCGTTAAATCCTCTGCTAAAGCCCCAATTAAATAGGCTTGGCTATTTTTCTTAGGCCAATCACTTTGGAACTTATACATTTTGTTTAACGTAGGCGTTACAACAAATACCCCTTCATTATTGCGAACAATCATTTGAGAAACATCCTTGCCACTTTCTACTACTTCTACACGATAAAAATCTGGTTTTGTATGCCATACATTCACATCATAAATCCGAGCTTCCCCACCAGTTTTTATCTCCATTGTAGCGTCTAATTCATAACCATTTGTTTCTGTCCATTTCCCATTAACCTTCTTCAAAACCTTTTCCTGTGAAGCTGAACCACAAGCTGACAAGAGTAATATTGCACTAAACAAGATGAGCAAAGTAACTAAACGATTTCGCAAGTTTTCATCCTTTCTTCTTTCAAATCCGCTACGACAATTATATGAGCCTTCGTAGTGAGTTATGTCTTTCTAGATGAACTAATGCAACATCTTTTACAGCATTATAATAACTTGCGCAGCGGCATATTCTTTAGTGTGCGTTATACTGACGAAGCCATTAATAATTTCTCCTTTAAAATATAAAACAGGATTACCGGCTTCACCTCTTAAAATTTCAACATCATGTAGCTCGCATTCTTTCCCAATTCCCGTACCATACGCTTTTGAAAAAGCTTCCTTGGCTGCAAAACGACCTGCTAAAAACTCCACTTGCCTCGTTTCGCTATGTGTATAAAATATTTCTTTCTCTCTTTCCGATAAAATACGCTCTTTAAATTTGTCTGTACGCTGCATCGCTTTCGCAATACGCGCTATTTCTACTATATCTAAACCAATTCCTTTAATCATTCAAGGCTCTCCTTTCCCAATTTCCCTAAAGACATGTATAATAATTGTTAATTGAGGTGGAACTATGTTTAGTCGAACAGAAAATTTTAAACAATACACTACGTTATATCCTATTGTTTCAATGTTAATTGCTTTTAATCTTATTTTCTATGCATTAACATTACTCCCTGGTCTCGGTACAATAATTTTAAGCAAAGGCATACAAGTAAACTTTTTTGTCCAAAACGGTGAATGGTGGAGGATTTTAACAGCCATGTTCCTACATTCCGGTTTTTTTCACGTCTTGTTTAATATGTTTTCGCTATTTCTTTTCGGACCCGAACTGGAAAAGATCGCAGGGAAAACTCGGTTCATTACGATTTACTTAGTAGCAGGCATCGTCGGCAACATGGCGTCCTACATTTTTTACGACAGCACTCATGCTAGCTTAGGTGCTAGTGGCGCGGTATTTGGTGTATTCGGTGCGTTCGGCGCGCTTGTCTACTACACTCGACGCACTATGCCGATGCTACGCCAAATCATTTTACCTATTATCGTAATAAGTGTGATTATGACGTTCTTACAATCAAATGTAAACGTCTACGCACATATCGGTGGCTTAATAGCTGGTTTCTTACTCGGTCTCGTCTATTTACACCCAAAGCGAATTTTAACGTGGCGTAAACAGAAAATGGCCGGTAGATAAATAGTTACATTAAATCAGTATCAGTTGAACTTTTCACAAAAACGAGTGAGGGATATATCCTTCACTCATTTTTCAATGTATTCGCTTACGCCTCCGTTCACTCTAACCAAAAGAAGCCACCCCAAAATCATTTGAGACAGCTCCATTCATTTCCCTATTGTTCATACCATCGCAATACAGCTTCCGCATCAGCCTGCTCCAAGTGAGATACATTCCCCTTGGCACCTCTCATACCAGACATAACAGTTGCATCCACTGACATAATCCCTTTTCTTTTTTGAAAATAAGTTTGACTACTCTCCATAGATTGAATACGTTTCTTCTCCATAAAGAACGTAATACGACTAAATAGGCGGTACTGCATCGTCAATTGTTTACCTTCCAGTACATATCCCGCTGTTTTATGTTGCCATACACCAAGTAAAATCGTAAGTGGAATCAAAAGTAATGAAAATAAGCCATATGGGTAGAAGTAATAACTACATCCCCCTATGATCGGTATTAACCATAAAAAGTCCACGCGATAAAAGAATGGGCGAGCACGTCTTGGCGAACGAATAAGTGTCGGTTCCCAATTCATCGTCGGGAATAACTTTTGCAGCGACTCTGTGCAATCAGCCTTTTTAATGAGTGGGAATAATGCAATTTTTTTATCGCCTTCTTTTTCACCACTCCCACCTGCACTTTCAACCATTACTGTTGCAAAACCAGAAAATTGACGCAGTGGATTTTCAACAATCCGAATGGCCTGAACACGATTAAGTGGCAATGTAATTCGTTTCTTTTCTAACAAACCTTTTGTAATGATTAATTTCTCATCCTCTATTCGAACGGTATAATCGTAATAGTTAATCAGCGTAATAACAACCGAGACAGCCCACGCTACAAATAGGACTGCAAATACAGTTAACGTTATAAAGAGTACCCCCACTTTCGCAAAATCTGCTAATTCATGAAACACTGTTTCATAGGGAATAATGTCTGAAAACTGAGACACAACCGCTATTATCCCCGACAGCACAACACCAATACCTCCAGAAGTTGTTGCGAGCACCAATAAATCACGAATCGACATATGGTACATTGGTGGCTTAACTATTTCTTGCTCTAAATCTTGAATTTGCTCTTGTAATACATGCTCGCCACCTTGCGTTTTCACACGATGCATTTCAAGCTCAATTGTATCTGCAGCTTCTTTCTTTATGGCAGTAAGTTCTACTTCCGGCTTGCCACCTTTGCTCCCTGCCGTTTCAACTTGCACCTTCACCAAATTAAAAAGTCTATGAAGGATACCCTCGTTATAGTTCAAGCTTTGAATACGATCAAACGGAATATAGCGTTTCTTTTTTACAAAAACACCGTACTTCACACGTAACTCACCTTCTTCAAACCAGTAAACGAACGTTCTCCACTTTACAATACCACTAATCAGCGCCAGAATAATGGCTCCACCCCATACACCGAATAACAGAACCGTTTCAAAAAAGTGTTCACTATAAATATCAAGCGAAAAATTAAAACCATTACTAATAACTATAATAGCAATTGGCAAAATCATATTTTTTAAAGTTTTAACACTGGTAATAATAACCGACATCGGATGTAATCGATATGTTTCATTAGACATCATCTTCCGCCACCCTCGCTAACTCCGAAATACGCGCACGTAAAAGATCCGCTTCTTCCATTACGAGTGCCGGTATCGTATGAACCGTAGCCGCTGTGGAGATTGACATATTACCGAGATCATATTTTTTAAGAATTGGCCCTTGGGTCGTGTCTACATGTTGAACACGCACCATTGGAATTAATGTTCTCTTTACAACAAACAAGCCATATTGCACTTCAATTTCATGTTCTCTTACTTCATAACGCCAACGATCCCAACGAATTTTAGGAAATAGATAAATCAACATAAATGTAAAAATAATAACTACAGCACCTGCAATGTAATATACAAATGTCGGCCATTCAAAATAATATGTAAGAAACCCTACTCCACCTGCTACGAGTACCATAATAACCGTTTGGATAATGCCGTATAATCGCCAAACTGTTAAACCTTTTCTAGAAATTTGATGCATCGGTTCACTTCGCATATTTTCCCTCCTTCAAACCATTACCTTCTATACGAATTATATACCAATTCGTTTCATTCTTCTTCCAAATAAAAAAAATCCTTACAGCCACTATGACTGTAAGGATATATTTGTTTCTTTAAATTAGTCTTCACGACGCGCGCGAGGTGCACGTGAGCGCCCTTGTCCGCCACCTTGACTTCCTTCACGACGACCAGTGCCACCATCACGGCGAGCTCCGCCTTCACGACTACCTTCACGACGACCTCCACGGTCTCCACCGCCACTACGACGATCTCCACCACGACCTCCATCACGACGACCACCGCCGCTACCGAAACTACGACCTCCACGGCTTCCGCGGTCTCCACCACGGCCACCGCCGCCACCAGAGCGTTCACGACGCATTGGTAATGGACGTTCTTCAGTAATTGTTACTGGTGCATCTTCTGGCTCTTTTGTCATTGAACGAAGTGCAGCAGCTACTACGTCAATCGCATCACGATTTTCAAGTAGTTCTGCAGCAAGCTTGCGATAATCCTCTAAGTTATTAGCAGAAAGAATAACTTCAAGCTTTTCTAACGCTAGACGTTGTTGACCAACTAATGCTTCGCCAGATGTTGGCGGTTGAAGTGGCTTCATACGTTTTTTCGTAGTTTCTTCTACGATACGTAGGTAACCCATTTCACGTGGTGTTACGAAAGTGATTGCTGTACCTGATTTACCAGCACGACCAGTACGACCGATACGGTGAACGTAGCTTTCCGGATCTTGTGGAATATCAAAGTTGTAAACATGTGTTACACCTGAAATATCAAGACCACGAGCAGCAACATCAGTAGCAATTAGAATATCAATTTTACCCTCTTTGAATTGGCGTAAAACTGAAATACGTTTCGCTTGGCTTAAATCACCATGAATACCTTCTGCAAGGTAACCACGCACACTTAGTGCTTGTGATAATTCATCAACACGGCGTTTCGTACGACCAAAGATAATCGCTAGTTCCGGTTTTTGAACATCTAATAAACGAGATAATGCATCAAACTTCTCACGTTCCGTCGCTTTCACGAAGAACTGCTCGATGTTTTCAACTGTCATTTCTTTTGCTTTGATTTTAACGATTTCTGGGTTGTTCATGAAAGTTTCAGCAATTTTGCGAATAGCAGGTGGCATAGTAGCTGAGAACAATAATGTTTGACGGCTAGATGGCACGTTTTCTAAAATTGTGTTGATGTCTTCAATGAAGCCCATGTTTAACATTTCATCCGCTTCGTCTAATACAAGCGTTTGAACTTCATCTAATTTAAGTGTACGACGGTTAATATGGTCTAAAATACGACCTGGTGTACCAACAATGATTTGTGGTTTATTTTTTAGTGCACGGATTTGACGGCCGATTTCTTGACCACCGTAAACTGATAATAATTTGACACGTTTGTCATAACCTAATTTATAAAGTTCTTCTGAAACTTGAATGGCTAATTCACGAGTTGGAGCGATGATTAACGCTTGAATTGCAGGGTTTTTAGGATCGATTTTCTCAATAAGTGGAATACCGAAAGCTGCAGTTTTACCAGTACCTGTTTGTGCTTGACCTAAAACGTCACGGCCTTCCATTGCAAAACGAACAGTACCTTCTTGTATTGGTGTTGCTTCTTCAAATCCCATACGCTTTAGTGAACGTAATGTAGATTCGCTAATATTTAATTCTGAAAAATTTGTCAAACTCTTCAATCTCCTTTTTCCTTTAAGTTGACAAATGGTTACATTTTCAGATGAAATTGTCGGCAAATTCGAGCCTGTGTTGTGGAACGTTTCCGTTACTTTTAAATTCTCTCTACGAAAGATGTATCTTGTAGAGCTCTCTTATATGGAAAGGAACGCCCGGTCTTTACCGAGCGGTTTAATTCTGTCGTAATTATTCACGTAGAATAAAACCGTTATGTTCAAAAAAAAGCACTCTTCAATCAAATCATGAAGAGTCTTCGTTCAAAATGTATCCATTGCTTACATTAGTCTAACACGGTAATGATACGTATGCAACGATAACGCTTGTGTTGTAATTATCTGAATCTTTACCCTTCCTTTAAAAAGCGAAGAACATGTGAAAACCAATCCTGGCAATCTTCACTAAAACAAATGTGATGCTTGCCCATATCAGAAAAATACAAGTGTTTTTCTGTCGCGCATAATTGGTCGTATAAATACTTTGCCGTTTGATATGGAACGATGCCATCCATTTTTCCTTGTACGATATATACAGGTGTCTTAATATCCTTATAGTAAGGAGCAATCGCTTTTACAACCTTCATAAATTCCACTGTTGCTGATACAGGTACGTTGCCAATTTTATGTTGATAACGTAAAAATAGTTCATTATCCTTTAATTGCTTACGATATGCTTCAGTCGCCATCTCTTTAAAGTCCTTCAACAATTGAATAGGGCTTACATATTTTGCCGCAGCACTCAGTAAAACTAACTTTTTCACTTTATATCGCTTTGCTAAATACATTGCTAATAAACCACCCATTGAAAAACCGACAATGATTACTTCGTCTACTCTTTTCGCCAGCGAACGATATGCCAACTCCGCATCCATGAGCCAATGCTTTGATGTAAATCCACGCAAAAGTAAGGATTCACCATGCCCCGATAATGTCGGAGCCTCTATAAGCCAATCCGTATTTTCAGCAATATAATTTATAAATGGCTCTACTTCATATGGTCCACCCGAAAAACCGTGAAGGCATAATAACCCGATTTTCATGTTTGTCACCTCTGTTAAGAGAAATCGTTTTCGCAAAAGCAAAAATCCGCTCAAAAGCGATGCGGATTTTCACCATAATGAATAGAAGACTTTTCAAGTAGCCTTCCTAAATTGATTCACTTATTTTTCAAATGCCGTTAAGATTGTTTCTAATTTCATACCGCGTGAACCTTTTAGTAAGACAAGTGATTTGTCGCTAGCATTAGCTAACTTTTCAATAATTGGTGTGTAGTCATTTTCCACATAAAGTAATCGACTATCATCCATTTTTTCTTTCAAGACGTCGTATAAATACTTCATGCGAGGTCCATATAAGCAAACTTGAGCAATATCCTTTTCATTTATATCTTCTGCTAATCCCTCGTGAAAAGCTTGCTCGTTCGGTCCCAGCTCTAGCATATCGCCAAGTACAAGCCATTTTTCAGGACGCATAGTAGCTGAAGCAATGAATTGGATAGCAGCCTTCATAGAAGTTGGTGCTGCATTATATGCATCATTAATAAATAACACGCCGTTGCGACCATTCACTTGTTGCATACGCATATCTGTAAGCATTACTTGTTTTAAGGCATCACGAATTTGCACATCACTTAAACCAAGTTTTTGTGAAATCAACATAGCAACAAGTGTATTTTTTACTTGATGCTTACCTAGAACTGATATAAAGAAGTCACCAGCTATTGAACCCTGTGTAGTAAAGCTACTACCTTGTGCTGTTGCATGAATATCTTTAGCAAAAAGTTGTTCTCCTGGCTCAAGACCAAAAGCTTGCGCATTCAAATGCTCTTCATTTGCTACAAGATTTTGCAAAAGTGGCTCGTCGCCATCATAGAAAAGTATGCCACCTTCTTGTAGTCCTTGAATAATTTCAAATTTCGCTTTGGCAATTCCTTCGCGAGACCCTAAGTCTTGCATATGCGCCTCACCTATATTCGTAATTACCACCATTTCAGGTCGTGCAAGCTTTGTTAAAAATTCAATTTCACCAAAGCCACTCATACCCATTTCAAGAACTGCTACATCTGTGTCCTCATCCAACTGTAAAATTGTAATAGGAAGACCGAGCTGATTATTAAAATTGCCGATTGTTTTCTGCACTTTAAAAAATGGCGCCAGTGTTCCAGCTAAAATATCCTTCGTCGATGTTTTACCATTAGACCCTGTAATGCCAATGAACTTCGCTTTATGTTCATTGCGATAAACTCTAGCCATCTCCTGTAAAGCCATTTCAGGATCGTCTACGAATAGTAGCGGAACGTCTTTCGGTGGATTCGGTTCATCCTTTTGCCAAAGTGACGCACCGGCTCCCTTTTCAAAGGCTTGCATAACATATTTATGACCATTTACTTGATCACCACGAAACGGGACAAATAGATCCCCTTTTTGAATTGAACGTGTATCAATTGAAATACCTGATACAATCGTCTCACCAAATTCTGTCACTTCACTTTTCAACCACGACGCTAATTGATGTAATGTTTTTTTCACAGGAATTCACACTCAGTCTTTTTTATATTGGAGTTGCTGTTTCTCTTCGTGTCGCTCAATTGCCAACTGCACAAGACGGTTAATAAGCTCTGGATAACTTACATCCGTATGCTGCCACAGTAATGGGTACATACTTACCGGCGTGAAGCCTGGCATTGTATTCACTTCATTAATATAAATTTCATTATTTGCTGTCACAAAGAAATCAGCACGCACTAAGCCGCTTCCATCTAATATTTTGAAAGCGCGTTTCGCTTGTTCCTTCAAACTTACTGTAACTTCAGTTGGTAATTCAGCTGGAATAATAAGCACTGTTGAACCATCTTTATATTTTGAATCATAGTCGTAAAACTCCGTCATTGGTTTAATCTCACCTGGAACTGATACTTCAGGGAAATCATTACCTAATACACCTAACTCAATTTCACGTGCTACAACCCCTTGCTCTACAATGATTTTACGGTCAAATTGTAGCGCTACATTGATTGCCTTTACTAATTCTTGACGATTTGTTGCTTTACTAATCCCAACGCTTGAACCTAGATTAGCTGGTTTAACAAACATTGGCCATCCTAATTGCTGCTCACAATTATCTAAAATAGTTTGCTGCCCTTGTTGCCATTCACTTCGAATGAAATATACATAAGGCACTTGTGGTAAACCTGCAATTTCAAATAGTTGCTTCATAACAACTTTATCCATACCTGCAGATGAAGCCAATACACCATTACCGACATACGGCAAATTCAATACTTCTAGCAATCCCTGCACAGTACCATCTTCGCCATTTGTACCATGAAGTAACGGGAATATCACATCAAATTTAACAGCTTCTCCATCTTCACCGACTAAAAATTTTGTAATATTATTTTCCAAAATAACGGTCGCGTCACCAAACTGTAGTTCTTCGATTGTTGCAGCAGGTTGTTGTAGTCGCTCACCACAACGCCACTCACCATCTACCGTTATAAAAATCGGATATACTTCATATTCCTCAAAATCAAGTGCTCTAGTTACTGCACACGCTGTCGACAATGACACCTCATGCTCCGCAGACTTTCCACCGTATAATAAGCCGATTCTTTTTTTCATTTTTGCGCCCTCCAAATACTTGAGTATTATTAGTTTATCATGAAACGTCCAGATAAATGACATAAAAAATCCCACCGCAAAAATGACGGTGAGATATGTTAATTAATATGAATCAGTTCATCATGCTCAGTTTTTAATATTGTATTTAAATCGTCCCAAACCTCATCTGGGAAAGAAATATCCGATAAGTTTCGAATTTCAATTCCATACGCTGGCTTTGGTTTTTCCACTCGATAAAGAGATAATAATGCCCCGTCTTTCGCAAATGAACGATACGCTCTCAACATTTCAGGCGTTATTGCAGGAATTTCCGACTTCACCTTACGACGCCAAAAACCAGTACTCCGTTCTTTCTCTTTAAGTAAACTATTAAAAACATTGGAAACAAGTAAATCATAATCACTTAAATGGCGAAAGTATATTTTCGTCACTTTTTCGATTTCTGATGAATAATAAACAAATCGGTTTTGTAGTTTATTGAAAAAAGGTGAAGTAATCGGTTCTTTTTTGTGACTTATGTAAAGTAATTCAGCCTGCTCTACAGGCGTCAATTGATTAAGCCTTTTCTCATCCATGAAGTCCACCCAGCAAAGCTCTTTTGATTCAGACGATTTCTTCACAAATTTTTGAATTTCTTCATCTTGTATAAATTCAAATTGCGTATGCATATTATAAAAACCATCTTCATAGGAATGCTTTAGTAAAAGCAAATGATGCAACGGATCAACAGAAGCCACAAATTGTTGGAACTTTAATCCACTAAAAATGACGAATTTATCAACATCATTCATATGGACATAGATATGGTACATAAAATCCTCAGCCGACTTCAATTTTTTTGCCACACCACTCACCCCATTCTTTATTTCATTATAAGACTAAAAGTTATATTTTGAAACATTTAATACTCCGTTCTCGTTACATCTTTATACACAAGCAAAAAAAAGGTTTTTACGTTATACTATTAGAGATTTAAAAGTACCTTTTATATGCTATCATTATCAAATTAAAACTATTTATTAGGTGGCTCTTATGGAAAATAAACGAAATTTTGCGAGCCGTTTCGATTGGACACTCGCTTTTATACTTCTCGCATTTCTTGTGATTAGTTTACTTGCTATTGCATCTGCTCAGACATCCGGCCAATATGGCATCAATTATGTTCCACTTCAGCTCCGTTGGTACATTATTGGCGCTGTTATTATTACTATGGTTATATTTTTTGAGCCAGATCAATATAAAAAATTGGCTTGGTACATGTATGCAGCTGGTCTTGCTCTGTTAATATTATTATTTTTAATGCCTGATGGAGAAGGACAAATCGCCGAACGCGTAAATGGTGCAAAAAGCTGGTTTCATACCCCTTTAGGAAATATTCAGCCTTCTGAGTTTATGAAAACCTTTTACATCCTAGCACTTGCGAAGTTAATAAGTCAGCATCATGAAACCTATTCATTAAAAACACTGAAGTCCGACTTTATTTTACTAGCGAAAATCGGGGCGACACTCATTGCACCTTTAGCTATTATTATGCAACAGCCTGATTTAGGTTCTTCCCTTGTATTTTTAGCTATTACTGCTGCACTTATTATTGTTGCCGGCGTATCATGGAAAATTATTTTACCAACTTTTGCAGGTGGAGCCCTTATCGGCGGTACACTTCTCTGGATGGCCATGAATATGCAGGACTTTTTAGAGAAAACATTCGGCTTCAAGTCTTATCAGTTTGCACGTATTTATTCATGGCTTGACCCTTACTCCTATTCTTCAAGTGATGGTTATCATCTAATCACTTCTTTGAACGCCATAGGCTCCGGTGAAATATTCGGGAAAGGGTTCCTTAATCGCGAAGTATATGTAGCGGAAAACCATACCGACTTCATATTCGCTGTTATAGGAGAAGAGTGGGGCTTTATAGGAGCAAGTGCCGTTATCTGTGTATTCTTTTTACTTATATATCATTTAACAAAAACAACGTTACTATTGAAAGACCCGTTTTCAACTTATGTATGCGCTGGTATTATCGCGATGATTACATTCCATGTTTTCGAGAATATTGGCATGACGATTCAATTACTACCAATTACGGGGATTCCACTTCCTTTCATTAGTTATGGGGGAAGCTCTCTAATGGGGAATGCTCTAGCTATCGGGCTTGTCTTTAGCATGCGTTTCCATTACCGTACGTATATGTTCACAAATCATGATGATGATGAATAAAAAAACCTTACCGTTTGAGAGAATCATTCGGTAAGGTTTTTTGTGTACGAGTTAAGCTTGAACTTGCGGCGTTTGCGTTGGAGGTGTGAGCACTTTCAACAACTCCAGTCGAGATTTTGTTACAGTAGCTGTCACACCCAACTTTGATAAATTCGAAACAATCTTTTTCAAATCTACTTCCTTCGTCATACGTTCCACCTCAATCTTCCTCGGTCTATTATTTAACGGTTTATAATCAAAAAAGTTTCATTTTAAGTGTAAGATGTCTGACAAGTTTTCCACTCTTATCATACCACTTTACTCGCTTATTAAATTTTTCAATTTTGTTACAAAGTAACGTATCTTAATGATGTCCAATTATTTTATATTTCATACAGTTTTTTAATTGTATATAGGAACTTATGAGGGGCAAATTCATATTATATATTCGACATAGCCTTCTCTTGTTTTCAAAATAGATGTAGAGGTAGAATATACATACTGAACAAAGTGTATTTAGAAAGCAGGGGAACTGTATGAAAAAAGCAATTTTATTATTAATGTCGGTGCAATTTCTAGTTTACTTAGGTTTCGGCATAATTATTCCCGTTTTACCCGAAGTAATCGTGCAACAGGGTTGGAATAATATGCATGTAGCGGGTCTATTAACCGTATACTCCTTAGCTAGCTTCTTCACTGCACCATTATGGGGCATGCTATCTGATAAAGTTGGTCGAAAACAATTGATTTTAACAGGACTCATTGGATTCAGCTTAAGCTTTGTCATTTTCTCATTATTTATAGACAATTTAGCTATCCTTTATGTATCTCGCGTTGTCGGCGGATTGTTCTCGGGTGCGTTGTATACGGCTGTCACCGGCTTTATAGGTGATATGTCGAGTGAAGAAGATCGCAATAAATACATGGGTTTCATGGGAATGTCTATCGGATTAGGCTTCATATTCGGTCCGGCAATTGGGGGCATGCTCGGTCACTTTAGCTTACAATTACCGTTTATTGCATCAGCTTCACTAATCGCCTTACTATTTGTTTATGCAAGTATTGTCCTAAACGAACCTGAAAAACGCAAAGACGCGAATAAACGCGCTATTGTCCCAAAAGGGGCAGGAAGTATGCTCAAGTATCGTGTACGCTACTTATTCCTATTTTCTTTCTTAGTGACATTCATGCTGGCAGGTGTCGAAGCGACATTCCAGCTATTCCAAATCGATAAAATTCAAATTACACCACTTCAAATTGGTTATTTATTCATGTTTAGCGGTTTTGTTGATGCTGCTATCCAAGGTGGTGTCGTGCGTCGAATTAAAAATGGAGCTGAAACTTCTTGGCTAATTGGAGCGCAGTTTGCTACAGCACTCGGCATGATTTTATTTACATTTACATCTAACCTTATCATCGCCGGCCTTGCGCTTTGTGTGTTTACAGCTGGGAATGCATTAGCCCGTACTTGTGTAGTATCCCTTTCTTCAAAAGAGTCTGGTGGGCAATACGGAACAGCTGCAGGCTTATCGTATTCTATGGATAGTCTAGGTCGTATTATTGGGCCACTTTTCTTTACTTGGTTATTCACAATGGAAGCAAATTTAGGCTATTTTATTTCTGCTGGAATTGCACTTCTGTCAATTACGTTAATATTTTTATTTAGAGCATCAAAAAAATCATTACGTTTTGAATAATTTCTTTAACAACTACAGATTATCCTGTCCCCTATTAATCATTTATGATACGAATGGTTAATAGGGGATTCTATATAGTATATACCTTTCTTTAAGTTGATGAAGTAAGCTATACTAGATATGATTTCAAATTACTATCAAATTAAAGGCAGGTGTAACCTTGACTAACTTTACTGAATTAAGCTTTGTCGCACCTTTAATTTTAGTATTTAATATTTTATTGGCTATGGCAGTCATTTTTTTAGAGCGCAAAGACCCTTCATCTACGTGGGCTTGGATTCTCGTTCTTTTCTTCATCCCATTAGCAGGATTCATTCTCTACTTATTACTCGGTAGACGCTTACGGCAAAAGCACTTATTCCGATGGGAAGGCAGTAAATACATTGGTATCGATTCACTGATTGATTATCAAAAAGAGGCACTCGAAAATGACACTTTCGAATTCCGAATTACCAACTCTGAAAACTATAAAGAGCTTATCTATATGCATTTGCGAACAAATAACGCCGTGCTTACACAGGATAACCAAGTAGCAATTTATGATGATGGAGCCGATAAATTCGAAGCGCTACTAAACGATATAGAAACAGCGAAAGATCATATTCACATCCAATATTATATTTTCCGCCTCGATGACTTAGGCACACGTATATTTAATGCACTCATTAAAAAAGCGATGCAAGGTGTTAAAGTACGGTTACTATACGACGAAATGGGTTCACGGGGTGTAAAAAAGCGGCATTTCAAAAAATTACTTTCCGTTGGTGGTGAGGTTGAAGTATTTTTCCCATCCACTTTCCCTCTTATTAACCCACGACTAAATTTTAGAAATCATCGAAAAGCCGCGATCATTGATGGCCGTATTGGTTATATCGGTGGATTCAATGTAGGCGATGAATACCTTGGTTTAAGTAAGAAGTTCGGATATTGGCGAGATACACATCTAAGAATTGAGGGCAGTTCCGTACACCCTATTCAAACTCGTTTTTTACTAGATTGGAATCAAGCTTGTGGAGATCAGAAAATGGGGTATTCTGACCGTTACTTTCCTGCCATCCCACAAAAAGGGGATGTAGGATTACAAATTGTCTCTAGTGGCCCCGACTCTGACTGGGAACAAATTAAAATCGGTTATTTAAAACTCATTAATATGGCCAAGAAATATATATATATTCAAACACCATATTTCATTCCTGATTCTAGTTTTTTAGATGCTATTAAAATTGCTTCGTTATCTGGTATTGACGTGCGTATTATGATTCCAAACAAACCGGATCATATGTTTGTCTATTGGGCTACATACTCGTATGTCGGACAATTATTACAGGCGGGAGCTAAAATATATATATATGAAAAAGGCTTCATCCACGCCAAAACGATTGTCATTGATGACGAAGCTTCTACAGTCGGTACAGCCAATATCGATGTGCGTAGTTTTAGTTTGAATTTTGAAGTGAATGCTTTTATCTATGATTGCACTATTTCGCATCAACTAGCGGAGATTTTTGAGAAGGACATATTTGATTGCACTGAACTTACGTGGGAGATGTATCAAAATCGTTCTACTTTAATCATGTTTAAAGAGTCAATTTCACGTTTATTAACGCCTATTTTATAAAAAAACGCAACATTTCTGTAGGTAATCCATAAGCTTCATAGATGAAAAAACATCTACCGAACTTGCTCGGATTACAACTTTACAGAAATGTCGCGATTTTTTTAGTATTATAAGGGTTCACTATCATTACATTATGGTAGTGGAAAATGCCATCAAGTGCAGATTTAGACGTAGAGCTTTTTCTATTTACTAATACCTAAATATTCTTCCAACGTACCTTGTCTTTTATAAATTTCAGTTGCTATATCTACTCCTACATAGCGGAAATGCCATGATTCGTACATATACCCTGTAATTTCTTCTTTGCCTTTTGGATAGCGCATTATAAAACCATATTCATGTGCATGTTCGGCTACCCACTTACCTGCTGGTGTTTCACCAAAAGCCTCCGTCAACCATACGTCTTCTTTCCCTTTTTCACCAATATCATACGTTAAACCTGTTTGATGTTCCGAATAGCCTGGTCTTGCACTATAACGATCAGCTGCCTCTACTCCATCACGAGTAACATATTTATCATATAGTTCGATTTGGCGTTCAAATGAACGATAGCCACTAAACGGCATTAACACAAACCCACTCCGTTTTGCCGCCTCTGCCATTGTCCCAAAAGCCGCTTTCGCATCTGAATTTTCACCAGGTGCAAATGTTGATGGTAATGGATACTTTTTATTAGCAATTAAAACCCCTTTTATATAAGTAGGGTCAACTGGTAGTTTTTGCCCCGGTATATACCCATTACTATCCGGTTGAACTGCGGGTGTTTTTTTATCATCTTTAGCTTGCTCATTACTTTTTGAAGGGTTCGGTTGTTGCTCATTATTTGATGTTTCTGTTTTTTGTGGCTTTTCATTGTCTTCTTCATTTTGACTTTGCAGGTCATTTTGGTCATTTCCCGCTAAATGTCTTGCTTCGTTGTTTTTAAAAATAACCGTTCCGATAATGGCTGCTATCAAGAGTAAAGATATTATAGCCCCTATTATTAAAGCTTTTTTATTTTTTCTTTTTTTCGCATATTGAATACTCATCCTAATCCTTCTTCCTAGTTCGAATGACACCATTTTATCATTTGTTCATAACTTTCTGCGTTATTTTTCAAAAACAAAATCATTAGACAATCATTCGCTACCTTTATATTTATTCGACTAGAATAATTACTAATACACCAAGTGATGCAATGCCGAAGAACACTGCCATATATTGCATCCACTTAGCCTCTTTAGCATATCCCTGCTCTTTAAAACTTTTCGCTCTGAAACCATTTGAAAGCGCGAACATTACAGTCATCGATAAAGCTGCCAGGTCAAAGTTTCTTTTCACAACAAATATAATCGCAACTGCACTTAAAACAGCTACTAAAATAGACGAAATCCATTTCATATTTAATTCCTCCTAAAAAAAATCGAGGCTGTTTTTAGCCTCGACAAATAGTTTACTATGATTCGATCTTATTTGGTTGGTCTGAGTAATATTTTCGCCCAATATATGTTTGAACAATTAGTAATATCCCACTGACTGACCAATATAATGGTAATGCTGCCATTGATGTCATCGAAATAAAAACAATCATAATTGGGGAAATGTATATAAACATTTTCATTTGTGCCTTTTGTTGCTCTGGCACTGTCCATAATGATACACGCGCTTGCACAAAATAAACAACACCTGCAATAATCGTCATAATGACGTCTGGTGACCCTAGACTAAACCATAAAAATTGATGTGATTTAACATCTCCCGAATATAAAATCGAGAAGTAAAGACCCATGATGATAGGCATCTGGATTAACATTGGTAAACAACCCATATTCATAGGGTTTATGCCGTGCTTTTTATAGAGACCTACCATTTCTTGTTGGTATTGCGTTTGTTCTTCTTTTGTTTTAGCTTCTTTCATTTTCTTTTGAACTTCTTCAAGTTCTGGCTTAAATGCGTCCATTTTAGTTTTCATCGATTGCTGCTGGCGATAGTTTTTCAACATAATCGGCATTAATATTAAACGAATTAATACTGTAATCGCAATGATGGCAAGACCATAGCTACCTGAAAAAACTTCATGTCCGAAAAAATTAAGTAAAAATTCCATAGGTGCAACAAAAACACTATAGAAAAAACCTGTTTTGTTTTCAACAGCCTGACACCCGCTTAGTACGAAGACAACCAGCCCAAGCATTGATAACAGCTTTACATATTTCATTTTTCCACCCACTATTTGTTTTCAACTACTGTGAAGTATACCTTACGTAGCTTTATTTTATCAAATAGCAGACACTAAAATTTTTTATACCTTTGCTAATTCTAAATCCATCATATCAAAACGGTAAAATTCATGGTGTAGCTCATCTCGGAAATGTTTCGGTGTTACCCCTGTGTATTTTTTGAAAATCCGCGTGAAATAACTTTGATTGCAAAAATGAAATTGATCTGAAATCGATGTAATGCTTTTATTTGTATGTCTTAAATAGTACTGTGATTCTTCAACACGGCGCACATTTAAATATTCCACAAGTGTAATACTTACATGCTCTCTAAAAATGCGTGATAAGTGACTTGTACTTATATGGAAGTTATTTGCGATACTTTCCACTGTCAAATCATTTTCCAACTCATCATTTATGTACATAATAACCTTATTAACCGTTTGATGACGGAATGTCGGTTGCTTACGATCTGCTATGAAATAGATGTAAAAGTCAATCAAATCGTCCGCAAACTGTAAAAACTCTGCATCTTTCATATGATTCTCAATCATATCTCCACATGCAACATTAAATGCAAACGCTTTTTTCGCAGGCACTTGATTATCTAGCAATTTGCGTGCAACGATTGATGAAAGCGTGACAAAATAACTTCGGACTACCTTAATTACTTGCTTGCCAAATCTAATTGAAAGAATATCGATTAGCTCATGTAAAGATTTTTTTGCTTTTGACGATTCTAGGTGATAAATTTCAAATATTAGTTTCGATTCAATACTAAAAAACCCTTCCACACTGGCATAGTGATTAATATTATCAATCTCTTGGAAATATCGTTTAGATATCGTTTCTGACATAGAATGTTGATGTAGTTGCATACTCTCCCCCATCTTTCTTCAGAATGCACTAGTAATTTCATGACTTAAACCCAGATTAAATTTAATTGTGACAAAAATGCAAATTATTTTGCATTCATTCGTCTAAATTTACATCCTTTTACACATGTCTTTCTCTCAAATTTATAGATAAAACCAACTTTTTATATAAAAAGTTGGAAGAAATATGTATGATACAGTGAATGTTACCATATTTTCCGAATTTCTTTCAACATTATTTTGTGGCAATTTCAGACATCATTTTACCTCATTAACATAGTGAAAACACTGAATTCAAGCCTTCTCTTGCTAATTTATAGCTATATCAATTGAAAATATTTAAGTAATTAATTTGGCGTTATTACAATTTTTGTAACACTTTCCCGCTTTTTATATATTAAATTCGACAATTCTCTATTTTATTCATAAATCTTCTCTATATAATTTATATGAATATGTAGTAAAATAGATGATAAGACTATTTTGAAAAGTTTAAAATGAGGTGTTAATAGTGGATCCAAGACAAATAGAAGAAATCATGGATATTATTAAGGAGTTTTTCCCAGAAAATACTTCAATCGCGATTTCTGACACAAACGAATACTTGTATTATCAACCTAGCAAAAAAGTAGATTTGAAAATCAAGCCAGGCGACCCAGTTAAAGAAGGTTCAGCCGCATACAAAGCTTTAACTTATGGTCAAAAAATTAGTACTTACATTGAACCCGATGTATTTGGTGTTGCCTACTTTGGAATGAGTATTCCATTAATGGAGGAAGGCGAAACAAAAGGTGCTATTACTGCCATTTTCCCACAGAAGCCATCAGCGTTTTTAACAAACTACATCACTATTAAGATTGATGATTGTTGGTACCCCATCAAACACGATCAAGTAATCTACTTAGAAACTCAACTTCGAAAAACATTTGTTAAAACAATGAACCGTGAAGGTTACCACCGTTTAAATTTAAGTGATTTAGAGCTATTTTTAGCACCTGATTCATTTATTCGATGCCATCGTTCTTATATTGTTAACATCGATTACATCGACGAAATCCAACCCGATTCACACTCTACTTTCTTATTAATTATGAAAGATGGAACAAGAATCCCTGTAAGCCAACGTTACGCTAGCTATTTCCGCCGTTCACTAGGATTCTAATTCTTCATCACACATTTGCTCTATTCGTGTTTAAATACATGAATAAGGCAAATGTGTTTTTCAATTATTCAAAATGCCATTCACCAAAATATTTCTGCGCACAAGCCATCTACCTTAAACCGCTTTCTCTGTCGATAAAACGAATATTCGCTCGTTTTTCCTCCCTTTAAGCATTTTAATGCTGTTCGTACAGAATTTGTGTCAAATTGGTGATATTATTATTCAGACAGTTGGCTTAAGGTCATAACTAAATTAAACAGAAAATTCTAACATGTCTTTTCTCGTTCAATTCATTCAATTTCCATCAAAATTTTTTATTTTTAGGGAGGATTTTTTCAATGGATACAATTATTCAAAAACGCTTAGGTATTAAAGAGCTTGAAAGTAAAATCGTTACTGCTGATGCAGCTGCAGCGCTTATTTCTGATGGTGATGTAGTAGGTATGAGTGGATTCACTCGTGCAGGTGACGCTAAAGTTGTTCCTATGGCATTAGTAGAACGTGCTAAAAATGAAAAATTCAAAATTGATGTATATACAGGGGCTTCTTTAGGTCCTGAAGTAGATAAATATTTAGCTGAAGCTGGTGTTATTCGCAAACGTGGACCGTTCCAAGGCGATGCTGGTATTCGTAACCTTATTAACTCTGGAGATATTCAGTATGTAGATGCACACCTTTCTCATAACGCTGAATTAGTGCGTCAAGGAATTATCGGACCAATTAAATACTTAATTCTTGAAGCTGTCGCTATTACAGAAGATGGATTAATCATCCCTACAAACTCTGTAGGTAACTCACCGATTTTTGCTGAGTATGCAGAAAATATTATTATCGAGTTAAACATCTCTCATCCTGAAGCTTTAATCGGTATTCATGATATTTACGTGCCTGCTGAACAAGGTAAACGTGAAGCAATTCCAATGACTGATGTTACGCAACGCATTGGCGAAATTGGTATTAAAGTAGATCCGGCTAAAATTAAAGCAATCGTTATTTCTGAAGAGCCAGATGCACCTTCATTAATCGTTCCTCCAGATGAGGAAACTCAAAACATGGCCAACATCTTACTTGATTTCTTCCGCGGAGAAATTAAACAAGGTCGTTTAACAAACAAATTAATGCCATTACAATCTGGTGTAGGTTCTGTAGCAAATGCTGTACTTGATGGCTTTGCTGATTCAGAATTTGAAGACTTAGTTGTTGCTTCTGAAGTACTTCAAGATGCTGTATTCAACTTAATCGATGCTGGTAAAGTTAAATTCGCAGCAGCTACTTCAATTACACTAACTGAAGAATTACAGAAAAAAGTATACGGCAACTTAGAAAAGTATGCTGATAAAATTTGCTTACGTCCACAAGAAATTTCTAACCACCCAGAAATTATCCGTCGTTTAGGTTTAATCTCTATTAACACGGCACTTGAGTTGGATATTTATGGTAACGTAAACTCTACACACGTTTCAGGTACAAAAATGATGAACGGTATCGGCGGTTCTGGTGACTTCGCTCGTAACGCTCGTCTTGGTATCTTCGTAACGAAATCATATGCAAAAGGTGGCGCGATTTCTTCAATCGTACCAATGATTTCTCACGTAGATCACACTGAACACGATGTAGATGTAATCGTTACTGAACAAGGTATCGCTGATTTACGCGGTCTTGCTCCAAAAGAACGAGTACCACTAATAATCGAAAACTGTGTACACCCAGATTACAAAGAGCAACTATGGGATTACTACAACCGTGCTCTTGAAGCAACAGGCAGCCACCACACACCTCATATTTTAGAGGAAGCTCTTTCTTGGCACGTGAACCTGGCTAAAAACAAAACAATGAAAAAAGTAAGTGTTGAAGCTTAATTTCCATTATCTAGACTGTCTACTAAGTCTTTTTGACTTAGTAGACAGTCTTTTTCTACTTGCACTTAGATATGTAGGATACAGATATATTGCTTTACACGCCCTTTAAAATCCCTACCGACAAACACAGTTGCGATTAGACGCTACATTTTGTCGAAAATGATATAATGGACTTACTATGAAGTATTTTTTGTTGGAGGCATTATGAAACAGTTTATTTATGTAATTATTTTCTTTTCGTTTTTTGATTTATTCACACAATTGCCTGTCATGAGTACTTATGCAGAATCTCTTGGCGCTTCTTCATTTTTAACTGGATTAGCAGTCGGTATGTATTCGCTTTCTAACACTTTCGGCAATATTATTTCTGGATTTTTAACTGATCGTAAAGGTCCTTTTGTCATTCTTGTTATTGGTTTACTTACGACTAGTCTTTCTTTAACTTTATATAATTTAGTAGAAGAACCTAATTTCCTATTAGTTGTCCGTTTCTTGCACGGACTTGTTGCCGGCTTTATCGTTCCGGCGGCTTTTACATTTTTAGCGAATGTGACTGCGAAGGAAAAGCGTGGTAAAGGGAGTGCAATTTCAGGTGCATTCGTCGGTATTGCAGCTATTTTAGGACCGGCTTTTAGTGGTATTTTAGCAAGTCGTACAAGCGTACCCTTTGTTTTTAATATTACAGCGAGTTTCATGCTGATTTTAGGTTTGTTAGCTATTTTCGTACTTTATTCACAAAAGAATAAAAGGGAAAAAAGCGAACCGAAACAGCCCCATGTACCAATTAGCGTTTTCTTCAATAATCCCGGTACTATAAAAGCCTTTTCTGGTGCCTTTTTCTTAATGTTCTCTCAAGGTGTAATCGCGTATTTATTGCCTTTAAAAGTACAGGCACTCGGCTTCGATTCACGTTTAAGTGGTACTTTAATGAGTACTTTCGGCATTATTGCTGTACTTGTATTTATTTTACCGACAAATCGAATTTTTGATAGAATTCCACCTATTAAAACTTTATCACTCGGTATTGCTTTGATGGGTATTAGCCAAATACTCATTAGTCAGGCGAATGCTAATACATTACTTTATGTAGCGATGGCTTGTTATGGTGTTGGCTTTGGCTTTTTATTCCCTTCTGTCAATTCTCTTTTAATTGACTCCACAACTGCTGAAATCCGGGGCAAGGCATATGGTTACTTTTATGCTTTCTTCTCTTTAGGCGTTGTTTTAGGTTCATCTCTACTAGGCTGGTTATCACTTAGCATGAATAACGGCTTTATATTCACAGGTATTATACTTCTTTGTTTTGCGGCATTAACTCTTATTCAAAAAAAAGGACCTTCTCATGAAATATGAGAAGGTTTTTCTTATGTTCTTTTCGCTTGTATTTCTTTATTGTAAAAAACGACTGATGTTTGTGCACCGCCCTCAGCGATCATCTCGTCGGCTGCAAGCTTTGTCGGACATGTTCCCGCTTCTCCTGCTACTTCAGATGTAATGCGTTCGACTATTTGAGGAGCCATTATTATTTTAGATGATTCCATATAAGTTTCTAATTTACACTTCATTTTATTAAACATTTTTAAAGCTATATCGCGGTTTTCCTTCTTCCTTAAAAGTGATGCTGCGCCTACTGCTAGTCCAGCTAATACAACACCCGTGCCTCTTCGTTTTGCCATTATAATCCCTCCTAAAGATAATCCCGTTTCTTTAAGAGGTTTCCCTATTCCTTAAAAATTAAACATTACCTTTGTGGTGTATAGAGCATATCACGATGAGGTAAGCTGTCATAAATATATGGTTCTGATACTGGTTTAAAGCCATATGAACCGTAAAATCCTTTTAAATATTCCTGCGCTTGAATAAATACTGCTGCGCCTGGCCATTCTTTTTCGATTATGTCTAGTGCATGTTGAATCATTTCTTTTCCAAGCCCTGTACCTCGCGCATCTGCATGCGTAATAACGCGTCCAAGTGACGCTGTTTCAAATTTTTCACCAGGTGGTAATAATCGCGTATACGCTAATAATTTTCCATCTTCCACATATGATAAGTGAATAGAGTTTTGGTCATGATTATCCAAATCTTCATAGCATGTTTGTTGCTCAACAATGAAAACATTTACACGCAACTGCAAAATTTTATACAATTCTTCAGTTGTTAATTGTTCGAACTTTTGTATTTTCCAAGTCATTATGTATCACTCTCCTACCAACTATTATCGCATAATATTAATCTGTTTTTCAGTATACCTTGAGAAGAAATCACACTATTTCTTGATTAAACTATGTACTTTTAGGCAATTAATAAAACATGAAGCTAATAGGGAAGGTGATTTAAATGAAAAACATTGATGTTCAATTTGATTGGTTTGAAGTAGGATCTATTATTGGCATTGCTAGCTTTTTAACAGTTATTATTTATAGTGTCACTCAACTATAAATAACCATGTTGTCATTATAAAAGGCAATCCATTGTAGTAAATTCTACAGTTGGATTGCCTTATTTTTATACTTTCACATCATCATATGCATCAGATTTTTCGAAGGCCGCTACTACATACGTACACACAGCTTTCATCTTATAATTATTGTCGCGAGCATACTCTGCTGCATGATCTAATAATTTTTTTGCTACCCCTTGGCCACGAAGCTTGTCAGAAACAACTGTATGATCCATCTCCATAACAGTCCCCTTTTGTACCCATGAAATTTCAGCTAGCTTCTCACCCTCTGATTCATAGACAAAAGCAAAATGATTTGCACTTACTTCTTGTAATTGTAAATCCATTTTCCATCACTCCTTTTTTTAATAGTAGCATATTTTTGCAATAATTCTCAAAAAAAGCTTGCTACCACAAAAAAAGTGACAGCAAGCTTTTTTCTATTAATTAAACCAAGATGAAATTGTTTCTTTTAAATTGGCAAAGAAGTTTTTCACTCCCGCCCAGAAGCCTTCATCTTCCAACAGCGCGCCAAATTTTTCTTGTAATGTATTGCTAATATCATCTAATTGCTCCGACCATTTACTAAAATCTATATCTAACTTACTAATTTTATTCATTAAATCAATAAGCAACTGACGGTCTGCTTCGCTTAAATTGATTTCTAATTTACTAAGTTGATCTTCTACAATTTTTTGTACTTCTTCGCGTGTTGCAGGATTTTGCTCAGCAATTTGCTTTTTAATTTCCGTTAATAGTTCCGCTATTTTTGCATCTTCAATGCCTGATGATTCAGCAATTGAGGTTGCCATCGAAAGCTCCTCACTTGCTACGTCCGTACGCTCTATATCTAATGTTTCTCCTGTAGTAACCTCATACGCTTTGTATATCCCTACAAGTGCAGAGTGACCTGTTACTGCCTTTGGAGCTGCTACTTCTACCGTTGCATCTTCAATACCCGCTGTTAACATTGCATTGGCATACATTTCAGCTGTAACTTGCGTAATATTTTCCGGTGTGACAATATCAATTACTAAACCTTTTCCCGCATCTTTTCTTGTTATTTTTGCTGAAGAATACATGCGCGAGCTTGAGTTACTATCTTTTATATATTTTATTAGATCCTGTCCTGATACCGTAATTTCTTCAATCTCCGGCTCATCAGCTACTTTTAGTGATTTTTTCACTGATTCTTTTTCAGCTTCCGAAAGATTTGCTCCATAAACAACGATTGGTACGCCTAATTTTTCATCCACGGCTTTTTTGCTATTGTCAGCAGCCAAACCTGTTGTTGCTGGTGTCATAATACCAATTGCTAATACAGTAGCTGTTAGCACTTTCATCCATTTTAATAACATTTCGATACCCCTTTCACTTCCCACGATTTACTCACTCATTATTTTAGTAAGTTCACAGCGTATATAGTACATACCACTATATACGTATTAGTACGAAAAAATGACGAGAAAGTTTCATGTCATTATCCATGTTTCACTTCTCGTCATATATTAGCTTAATTCAGTTAGACTTCTTCTGTCCAACCATCTTGTTGTTTAATTTTCCTAGCTTTCAATAGAGTGCCTAGTGCACGCTTAAATGATGCCTTACTCATATTAAACATTTCTTGAATTTCCTCTGGAGAAGATTTATCGCCGAATGGCATTTTTCCACCTACGTCTTGTAAGTAATTTAAAATTTTCTCGGCATCGCCCGTGATGCGTTCATGCTTACGTGGGAGTAATGAGCCGTTCATCGTGCCATCATCTTTCACGTCAATAATACGCACTTCTACATCTTGTCCTAAACGAGGTTCTGCTGGCATTTCAGTTTCATGAACAAAAATACGGTACGGTGCCTCTACACCTATTAAAAATGATCCCACTGGTAATAAACGATAAGGTCGTGCCACGATATTTTTGTTATGCATATCTTCTACTGCACCTTCGTATAGCTCCAGTACGCGTTCCTCCGTAGCTAAACGGCCAAATAAATCACCGTTACGATCTATACGTAACGTCATAAATAAATGGTCGCCAACAGCAGGCCATACTTCTTGAATTGCTGGTAAATCCTCAGCCTTTACAAGTACTTCGCGTGATGTGCCAATATCAACATAAGCTCCTTCACGTTCTACTACACGTAATACACGTGCCCAGCCATAATCAGCTTGTGTAATTGTTGGAATAGCAGTTGTTGCAGCTAAATCTCCACGACGGTCTGTAAATAAAAATACTTTCAGACGGTCTCCAACTTCTAATGGTTCTGTCACTTCTGATGCATTAATCGGTAGTTCCAGCTCTCCATTTGTTAACACCCATTTAGATGTTTGTTGCTCTAACACAGTTAGTGTGACAACTTCACCTGATTTTATTAGTTCGCTCATAGTGTCTTCCTTTCTTTACATTATACTGGTCCATCAAATATCACCTTCAATTTTTGGTGCTGAACCTTTATGCTTGAGTTCTTGAAGCCTCAAGCTTTTTTGCGATATCCGGATTTTCTTCCATTACTTGTACAAGATCTGCAATACGATCAATAGAATTCCAACTCAAATGATGCTCGATACCTTCTACATCATTATAAATACGCTCTTCATCTACACCAATGATTCGTAAAAATTGCTCAAGAAGTTCATGTCTTTGGACAAGTCGCTTTCCTAATTTCTGACCTTTAGGCGTTAAAGTTAAACCGCGATACTTTTCATAGACTAAGTAGCCATCTTTATCTAATTTTTGAACCATTTTCGTAACAGAAGAAGGAAGAACAGATAATGCTTCCGCAATGTCAGACACACGAGCATACCCTTTATTAGTAATTAATAAATATATTTGTTCGATGTGGTCTTCCATACTTGGTGTTGGCATACCGCATTCCCTCTCTTTCCTATTCTTACTCTTTAGTTTACTACAATGCTGCATTAAAAGTTAACTGAAAATACCATTGTACTTCGTTCAGTGTACCCAAAACGGTAAAAGAGCCGACTTCATGTAGAAGTAGGCTCTATCTTATGTCGAGGAAACTTATTCACCACGTGAAGCGCATGTATAATTTCCTTATTAATTAATTCTATATTTTCTGGTGTGTTCATTGCTTGAAATGCAGCATCTCGTGATTCAAGTGATGTTACATACTTATTAGGTAGCGCGTTTAATGCAAGTGCAACTGTATCAAATTCGCAAATCGTACAATCACAAAAGGTTTGGTACTCTGGTCCTCTTAATAAAAAACTCACTATTCCACGCACGATTTCCTCTGTAACATTTACTAACATAGGTTCTAACATATAATCGTTCGCCTCATTACAACGTTTTTGCAATACAATATCCTTGTTAATAATATCGCAAAATCGTTAATAATTCAATAAACAAGCTCTCTCAAACAGATTTTCAATATACATTTTCATGCGTTTTTATTATCCATTTTTTTCATCTACAGTTGAAGCAACAAGTTGATTTCCGCTGCGGGCTGCTCGCTTTCCGCGGGGCGAGCGTTCAGCCTCCTCCGGGCCAACACGAAGTTGGTCATGAAGCCGTTGCCACATGGATGTGGCGCACTTAGGCTTCGTTCCTCTTTCGCTTCGTGCGGGGTCTCACCTGTCTCGCTAATCCCGCAGGAGTCGAGCAACCCTCCGCTACAATCAACTAACAAAATGCCATGACATATTGAAACGCAGAATATGAAACAACCGGTTTTACGTTAAATAACACCCGGATTTTTCCCTAATCAACATACCTGATACATTTTCACTACATCAGTTCCGGGTTAAGACTTCTAGACATGTACAAATAGTTTAGTTAAATTGATCGACTCTTTTTTAATCTACTTTCCAATTCGAATTAAGCGTAATGAGTTAAACACGACTAACAAAGTTGCACCCATATCTGCAAAAATCGCAACCCAAAGAGTTAGCCACCCTGGGATTACAAGTAATAAGGCAATGAGTTTTAACGTTAGTGCGAAAATGATATTTTCCTTAATGATACGCAGTGTTTTACGGCTTAGACCAATTGTATAAGGCAATTTTGTTAGGTCATCACTCATTAACGCAATATCCGCTGTTTCGAGTGCTGCGTCTGTTCCTGCACCGCCCATAGCAATGCCGACATTTGCTGTTGCAAGAGCCGGTGCATCATTGACACCGTCACCTACCATCGCCACCGCTCCATAATTCGCACGCAATTCTTTAATTGCTGTTAATTTGTCAGCTGGTAGCAACCCTGCATGAACGTCCGTCATACCTAGAGAACTTGCTATGGCTTCGGCTGTTGGTTTAGCATCACCTGTTAACATAACCATGTGTTTTACCTTTAAAGCATTCAGTTTTTTAAGTACTTCTTTACTCTCATCACGTACTCGGTCTGCAATACCGACAATACCAATGAGTACATCATTTTGTGCAGCTGCTATGACGGATTTCCCTTGTTCCTGAAGTTGTTTCGCCATAACAGCTAAAGAGTCATCCACTGTTGTCAAAGTAGCAATCCATTTCATACTGCCGACAGACACTTTTTGCCCTTCAATCGTTGCATAGGCCCCTTTACCAGTAACTGATTGAAAGTCTGAAGCAAGTACTTCCTCTAATTCTTGTTCGTGCATTTTCGTTAAAATGGCTTTTGCAAGAGGATGTTGCGATTTCTTCTCCACTGCACCAACTAGCTGCAAAAAAGTATCTTCTGTCATATCACCTATGACTACAATATCTGTTACTTCTGGTTTTCCTTTTGTCAGCGTTCCTGTTTTATCAAAGGCGACTGCTTCAATATGTCCGAGCTGTTCTAGATGGATACCACCTTTAATGAGCACACCTTGTCTCGCTGCATTTCCAATTGCTGTTACGATAGCAACTGGTGTCGATACGACCAGTGCGCACGGACAGCCCACTACTAATACCGCTAAGCCTTGATAAATCCAATGTTGCCAATCACCTATGAACAGTGGAGGCAATATAGCGACAAGTAGAGCAATTACCATAATCACTGGCGTGTAATATTTCGCAAAACGATCTACAAACTGCTGTGAAGGGGCTTTCTCAGCCTGCGCCTCTTCAACTAAATGAATAATTTTCGCAATCGTAGTATCTTCCACTCGCTTCGTAACACGTACTTCCAGTGCGCCTTCTTCATTTAACGTACCTGCGAAAACCTCGTCACCTATAGTTTTGTTGACGGGAATCGACTCTCCTGTAATAGCAGCTTGGTTGACTGCTGATAGGCCAGTAATGACGACGCCATCCATGGCAATTTTTTGACCTGGCTTGACGATTAAAATGTCCCCGATTTCGATTTGCTCTGTTGGTAGCTCCATCTCATGGAAATGCTCTCCATGCGCGCGTTTAATAAGGGCTGACGGCGGAGCAATATCCATTAGTTGGCGAATGGATTGTCGTGCTTTATCCATCGAGTAAGCTTCAAGAGCCTCACTCACTGCAAATAAAAATACGACAACTGCCCCCTCTTTCCATTCTCCAATGATGGCGGCACCAATAACAGCAATTGTCATCAAAGTCTTCATATCAAATTCAAATCGAAGTAAATTTTTAAACCCCGTTTTGAAAATGCCAATACCCCCAACGACAATGGCAATTAAAAACATGCAAATAGCTACAGTATCCATTTCCTCTCTTTGCCCCGCCAAAAAATAACCAAGTAGTATAAACAGCAATGACACACTTGCTAAAATATTTTCCTTCTTTTTATAAAAAGGCACCTTTTGTTCAACTACTCGCTCCGTTGCCTTCACTACTTTAATACCGTCGAAGGCGCCCGCTTCCTCTAGCTTTGCAATACTTACATCACCGACAACTGTGATTTTAGCTGCACCAAAATTCACTTGTGCTTGTTCCACATTCGGGATAGCACAGACATTTTTCTCAAATTTAGCTGCGCAGCTTGCACAGGATAGATTTTGCAACCGGAACTCTTGTTTAGTTGGAACTGTCGTCATTTGTTATCCCTTCTTTCGAGTGTTCGTAAGCAATCGTTACAATTTGATAAACATGGGCATCCGCCAAGGAATAATACATTTGTTTTCCTTTACGCTGTGATTTTGCTAAAGCATTTTCTTTTAAATATCGCAAATGATGTGATGCAGTAGCAACTGATGAGCCAATAACTGCAGCCACATCACAAACGCATAATTCTTCTTCTACTGTTAGGGCATAGGCAATTTTCAATCTCGTTTCATCGGCTAATGCTTTTAAAAACTTTGCAACACCCGATAAATCAGGCAATTGCCTTTGTACGTTTGTAACAGTTTCCTCGTTAATCTTCGTTACTTCACATATTTCTTTTGACATATTCCCACCTCATTCAAATGTTCGTTTGATTGTAATCAATGTACCATAATACTCCATCTTATTCAAATAGGCTTTTGAATGTTCATGATTTTCTGTAGGAAATATTTATACGAAGTTGATTCTTACAATAAAAGCCTAAAAAAGCGTAGAGACATGCATTCGAAGGGCAGTAAAATGCTCGCCTTGGGCATTCATGGACACTGCCCGAAGTGATTTATTCGCTTTGAAGCGTGGTTTACTCTCGAATCGGTTTCGCTTACTCTCGAATTGACACCATTCACTCTCGAAAGCTGTATAGGCTTCGGCAGTTCAACATCTTGTACTTTCTTTTAAAATAGGTCGATAGCCACTCTAACTATACTCAATATTTACATTCAAATAGGGCACTTCCTGTTCATTATTGAACAAAAAGCGCCCTATTTAATGCTAATTATTTGTTAGTAATTTCACCTCTATTAGATCATTATTTGTAATTCAATCGGACAATGATCACTGCCCATTACATGCGGGTGGATTGTTGCAACGTTTATATTATTTTGGATGCGCTCTGATACGATAAAATAGTCAATGCGCCAGCCAATATTGCGCTCCCGTACTTTATTCATATAGGACCACCAAGTGTAGTGATCTGTTGCATCTGGCTGTTTATAGCGGAATGTATCAACAAAACCAGCTGCTAAAAGCTCCGACATTTTCACCCGTTCCTCCACTGTGAATCCTGAATTACCTAAATTCGACTTAGCATTTTTCAAGTCAATTTCTTCATGTGCTACATTTAAATCACCGCAATAAATAACCGGTTTTTTTGCATCTAATTCCTGTAAATACAATGCTAAACGCTCTTCCCACGCTAAACGCAATGGCAATCTAGCTAAATCCCGCTGCGCATTTGGTGTGTAAACATTAACTAAGTAATAGCCCTCATATTCGAGTGTAATAATTCGCCCTTCATCCTGCGATTCATCTTCTCCAACACCGTAATGTACACGAAGCGGTGTATGCTTCGTAAATATTGCCGTACCCGAATAGCCCTTCTTTTCAGCATAATTCCAATATTGCTCGTAACCTTCTAATTCCAGCTCTATTTGTCCAGCTTGACACTTCGATTCCTGAATGCAAAAGAAGTCCGCATTGATTTCATGAAAAAAGTCTAAAAAGCCTTTCTTCACACATGCTCGAATACCATTTACATTCCACGATATAAATTTCATCTACCCACACTCCTACGATAATTGCTAAAACGCCCTTCGTAACTATACGAAGAGCGCTCGAAATTGCTATTTTACTACGTCGTCACCGACAATTTTCACTTCTGTTTCAAGTTCTATACCAAACTTTTCTTTTACTACACGCTGTACCATACGAATCGTTTCGATATAGTCTGTCGCTGTCGCGTTGTCTTTATTGATGATAAAACCGGCATGCTTTGTAGATACTTCAGCACCACCAACACCCTTGCCTTGTAAACCACTATCTTGAATTAACTTGCCTGCAAAGTGACCTGGCGGGCGTTTGAATACACTACCTGCTGAAGGATATTCAAGTGGCTGCTTCGATTCACGTTGGTATGTTAAGTCTGCAATTTTTTCATCAATCTCTTGCTGTACACCCTTTGCTAATTGGAATTCCGAAGATAATACGTAGTAACCCTTTTTGGCAATAATACTATGGCGATAGCCTAGCTCCAGTTCATCTTTTGTTAACGTTAAAAGCTCGCCTTCTTTCGTTAACACTTTAGATGACACTATGATATCTTTAATTTCGCCACCATATGCACCGGCATTCATGGCCATCGCACCACCGATTGACCCAGGAATTCCGCATGCAAATTCAAAGCCCGTCAATGAAGCTGCTGCTGCAAGTTTAGAAACATCTTTAATAAGCGCTCCACTTTGTACATACACCCACTCATCGTTTACTTGAATTTCATCTAAATGAGCAAACGTTACTACAATACCGCGTAAACCACCATCACGTACGACCATGTTCGAACCATTACCTAGCATTAATAATGGAATGTTATTAGCATGTGCATAGCGGATAACCGCGACTGCTTCTTGCTCTGTTTCAGGCATCACAAATAAATCTGCTCTGCCTCCAAGTTTTGTCATTGTATATCGATTTAACGATTCGTCTAACTTAATATTGGCTGGAGCAATAAATTCGCTCAAATCTGTAGCCCACTGTTGTTTTTTCATGAAAGCTATTTCCTTTCTAACATCTTACATACTCTATACTTAGTATGGATTTAGAACAGTGTTTTGACAAGTACAATACATAGGTTTTTATAACCAGCCCGTTGCCCATGATTCAATCTGTCTAATTGCACCTTCCAAAGCCCGCCCTTTATCTGTCATCGAGTATTCAACTCGGACTGGTACTTCTGAATATACTTTACGTTCAACTAGTCCCTCTTTTTCAAGCTCTTTTAAACGTTCTGAAAGCAAGCGACCACTTACAGGAAGTGCAGATTCAATTTCATTGAAACGCTGTGGACCATCTAATAATTGATATAAAATTAATGCCGTCCAGCGCTTACCGATTAAATCCATTGCCTTAGCTAAACGTGGACATAATCCTGTTTCACTCATAATCTTTCACCTCTTATATATTCCATTGTAACTAGTTTTTCAGTGAAAGTAAATTTAAAAGTAACTTATTTACTTGACGTAATCAATTTACTATTTTATATTTAATTACAAAAAGTAACTAACAGATAGGAGATTTCAAATGACATTCAAACTAGATCCTAAAATGAAATTAGGACATTTACATTTACTTGTACAATCATTAACAACGATGGCTTCATTTTATAAAGAGCTGGGGTTACACGTATTAGAAGAATCTTCTTCAAAAATTGTATTTGCTATTCCCGAAAATACTGAGCCTATTCTTATTTTAGAAACATCAGAAAATGTTGCAATAAGACCCGCACGGACAACGGGCCTGTTTCATTTTGCCATTCTAGTACCAACACGTGAAGACTTAGCATATGTAATTCGAAATTTATTAGACAATGGTATCGCTATTACAGGAGCCGGTGACCATATTTATTCGGAGGCATTTTACTTAAATGATCCCGAAGGAAATGGCATTGAAATTTATTATGATCGCCCGCGTTCAGAATGGCTTAGCGATGGGCAAGGTGGCTTAGTTACAACTACACAAGCAGTTGATGTCGAAGCTGTACTGTCACTTTTTGACCCGAATCGCCCATGGACTGGATTGCCAAAAGGCGCATCTCTTGGACATATGCATTTAAATGTTAGTGTTATCGACGAAACGACAACACACTTCTATATAGATGCCCTTGGTATGGATATTATGACTAACTTACAAAATAGTGCTTTATTTATATCCGCTGGCGGCTATCACCATCATATTGCCATTAATGTTTGGCAAGGTGTGGGTTCTCCTGTACCACCTGAAAATACAACGGGACTTCTAAAATATTCACTACTTATTTCTTCTGAAGAAGAATTACAGAAATTAATCGCCAATATAATGGCTCATGACATACCACATACGATTGAAAGTGGGCGATTGATCGTGCTTGATTTCAATCAAGATGAAATGATTTTCTATGTCCCAGTGGAACTACAATAAAACAATTGTTCACATTTCGTACTTTAATTTTCCCCTATCCACTTTAATAAAGCAGAAAACCATTGATAATAACTTTTCGCAGATTTATCATTTGGTTAAGATGGAGTTTTTAGGGGGATTTGAAATGACGAATTTTGTAATTGATATGAGCCATTCAACAATAGGTTTTTCAGTACGACATATGATGGTTTCGCACATTCACGGCACATTTGAGTCCTATTCAGCAAAACTTTCTGTCGTAAATATCGAAAACTTACTCGACGCAAATATTAGCTTTAACATTGATGTAGCCAGCATTTCAACTAAAAACTTCGATCGTGATATTCACTTAGTATCACATGATTTTTTTGACGCTGACAAATATCCAAAAATCTCTTTCGTTTCAACTAGTATTGAAAAAATAGAAGAAAATATATATGCCCTAAACGGCAATTTAACAATTCGAGATATTACAAAATCGGTAACCTTCGATACTAAATATACCGGTAGCGGCGTCAATCCTTGGAACCAAGAAGTGTACGGGTTCCAATCAAAGGGTAAAATAGATCGACGGGATTTTAACCTCATATACAATACACTTCTTGAAACCGGGGGCGTGCTCATCAGTGATGAAATCGAAATCACTATCGACCTTGAAGTTAATCCTGCTTAATCATATTTTAAAGTTTTTACCGCTACCATCTTCACCATATCCTATCCGAATGGACATACTCTTAAAAATGAGTATGTCCATTTTTGTAACTTTCCCCCTCTACATACGTATAGAGAGGTATACTAGAACTCTACTATTCATTCATTAATTGGCGTCTACTAAACACAAAGTTTCATGCAAAAATAGGAGGTTTATATATGATTGAAGAACGTATGTTTTCAGATGTTCCTGCCATTATAACTATAGGATTTATTATCGTGTTTGGCGGAATTGCATTTGTAATTATTAGGGGCATTATAGAATGGTCGAACAATAATGCTTCCCCTATGTTAACTGTACCTGCAAAAGTCGTAACAAAGCGAACAAAAACAAGTGGCGGCTCTGGAAATTCAGCTGCTAGCACTACATATTATGTTACTTTTGAAGTACAAAGTGGTGACCGTATGGAGCTAAAGCTAAACGGAAGGGAATATGGCCAACTAGCCGATGGAGATTTCGGGCTCCTTACCTATCAAGGCACACGTTATCATACATTCGAAAGAAAACAAAAAGGTCACCTCAATTAAGAGTGACCTTTTTTGTCCAAACTATGTCTTAAGCGTTAACAGTTGCTAAATTTTTCGCTACTGCAGCTACTTTTTCAATTCCTTCAGCAATGATTGCTTCAGCTTTGTCTGGCATAGCGTTATGACCTTCGATAATTACTTCTTCGATAATTTCCATACCGAATACGCCGCCTACAACGTTTTTAATGTAGTTTACTGACATTTCCATTGGTTGCATTTCTGGAGCAGAATAGATACCGCCACGTGCGTTTAAGATGATTGCTTTCTTGTCAGTCATTAAGCTTACTAATTGACCGTTTTCATCATATTTGAACGTGAAACCAGCTTGGTACACGTAGTCGATGAAAGTTTGTAAAGTTGCAGGAATTGTTAAGTTCCAAAGTGGGAATGCAAATACTACTACGTCAGCAGCAGTTAAAGCATCCATTGCTTTTTGTTTTGCAGCTAAAATACGAGCTTCGATGTCTGTTAATGCTTCACCACTTTGTACTTTACCAAAAGCGTTGAAAAGGTCTTGACCGAAGTAAGGCATATCTTCAGCATACACATCAAAAGTTGTTACATTAACATCTTTTGCGTTTTCTACGAATGTTTCATACATTTTTGTTGAGATACCGTCTGGACGGTTATTTGCTTTTACTACTAATACGTTCATTATATATATTCTCCCTTATTTTCGAATTTATGAATATATCTCGAATTCAAGATATATTCATATATTATAAAAATATCACCTAAAAGTCAACGCAATTGCTCTCAGCCTTTTGACTGAAATACTACTTTTATAGGTAAATATTGCTGGAGTGTTTTATTAAAACTCACATTGATCGTCTGTACAAACACCTGCATTTGAAGTGCCTTCCATCTGCAACCCTGGCTTCAGACCTTCTTCTTCAGCTGCTTTTCGTAAAGTATTTTCGAACACTTCCTGTGGCTGTGCCCCTGAAATACCATATTTTCGATTCACTACAAAGAAAGGAACACCACGCACACCTAATTGTTGCCCTTCTTCAATATCCACTTCTACTTCAGCTTTAAATGCATCACTAACTAAAACCTTTGCCGCTTCTTCACGGTTAAGTCCTACTTGTGCTACTAAATCTAATAACGTTTCATCTTGGCCAATACGTTTTCCTTCTATGAAGTAGCTATGAAGTAATGTCTCTACTAATAGTGCCGCATTCCCTTGTTGCTCTGCCCATTTAACAAGTCGATGTGCATTTAATGTATTTTCCTCCATCGAGTTATCGAAATTATAGTGAAGCCCTACTTCTTTCGCACGCGCTACTACACCTTGTGCCATTTCCTTCGCCTTTTCAAATGACATACCGTACTTACTCGCAAGTGCTTCATATACTGAAACATTTGTGTCTACCGGCGTTGTAGGATCCAATTGATAGCTTTTAAACACTACATCGACCTGACCAGCAAACCCTGTATCTAAGATCGCTTTTTCTAATTGTTTTTTCCCAATATAACAAAATGGACAAACATAATCTGACCAAACTTCAATTTTCATTTTAAATCATCTCCTTAGCAATATTGTAGCGAGTGTGAATGATTGCTAGCAATTTTTTTGCTCATTGAATATATGCACTCAATTACCCTCATACTGAGGAAAACTAGATTATTGGAGGGACAAAATGACACAATCACTTTGGATTACAACTGCAAAACCACTTACCTTACCTACTCTTACTTCGTCTTTAAAATGTGATGTCTGTATTATTGGTGGTGGCTTAACAGGTATTTTTACAGCCTACACATTAGCAAAAGCAGGTATTGATGTAGTTTTACTAGAGGCAAATGCTCATATTTCCCATGGGGCATCTGGACACTCAACGGGAAAATGTACGGCACAGCAAGGCATTCTCTATTCAAAGTTAATGGAGAAATTCACTTTAGATGAAGTAAAACTCTACTACCAACTGAATCAGCAAGCTGTTGATGATTCATTACAATTATTAGAGGGAGAAGCTATTCGTAAAGCGAATTCCATTCTTTATAGCAAAACCGAGCTGGGCAAGGAACAAATAATTGATGAGTGGAGTGCTTACCATGCGCTTACTATTACAAGTGAGCTAACAGAGGAAACCGAGCTTCCCTTTTCTGTAAAAAAGGCGCTTATTATGCCCCACCAAGCACAATTGAATCCTGTATTAGCTAGTGATAATATTGCAAAAAAAGCACTCGCAGCTGGTGCTAGACTGTACACAAACACTCGTGTTCTTAATCTAGATATTCAAAAAAAAGAACTACATACCAATACCGATGTAGCTGTACAATTTGAGAAAGTTATTTTATGTACGCATTATCCTATTGAGGCCATCAAAGGACTACAAATTTTAAAGCTCTCGAATAGTCGCTCCTATCTAGTTGCCTCTAAAATAAAGAATGAGTTAGATGGACAGTATTTATCAGTCGATTTCCCAACACGGTCTATTCGAACAGCAACAATCCAAGACGAACAGTATTTATTGATGGCTGGTTCACAACATATTGCTGGGCAAACAGAAGATACAAAGCCATATTACGAAGCTTTACAGCAGGATTTCAACGAATACTTCAAACTGCAGTCACCACTTTATCAATGGTCTGCACAAGATGTTGAAACACCAGATTACCTTCCTTACGTAGGATCTATTACTCCCTCTTTGCCTTATGTTTTCATTGCGACTGGTTATCGTAAATGGGGCATATCGAATTCCTTTGTAGCTGGCAGATTACTATGCTCACTTATTACAAACGATGCACAAATGAAAAATGCCGAAGCTTTATATTCCCCATCTCGTACAAGCTTTGGCGACAAACTGCTTCAGGTGATGAAAGTTGGTAGCTTTATTAGCAAAGAATTCATTACAGGCTATGTTACTAGAAAAGAAGCACCTACTTGCACACATTTAGGTTGTAAAACGAGATGGAATGAAGCTGATGAAACTTGGGACTGTCCTTGTCATGGGTCCCGCTTTTTTGCAAATGGTCAAGTGCTTGAAGGGCCAGCTGTCCAACCACTTAAATTAGATTAAAAAAATCCGAGAGGCTCTGTTAGCTTCTCGGATTTTAATATTTACATTTATTTCAATGCTTCTGTTAAAGCAGGTACAATTTGTTTTTTACGAGAAACAACACCTGGTAAGTCAATACGGTTGTTATCAAGTGTTGCACCAAATGCTGCTGCAGATTGGTCTGCAACCTTTCCAATTGCCACAGCTACCGAATCATTATTTAAAATATCCGTCACTACAAAGAAAAATAAATCTAATTCATTGTCGGCTACATTTTGTTTTAGTAATTCTTCAAGTTCAGATTGACGGCCTAACACGTCATTTACATCTACGGCATTTACTTGTGCAACTACTGCTTTGTGTGTACCAAAATCGAAACCTTTTGCATCTAAAGTAAGCAGATCTTCTAATGATTTATCAGAAAGGTCAGCCCCTGCTTTTAGCATTGCTAAGCCGTATTCCGCTGAATCAACTTCAGCTTTAGTAGCTAATTCCTCAGCTGCTTTTACATCTTGTGGTGTACAAGTTGGTGATTTGAACAGAAGTGTATCTGAAATGATAGCTGAAAGCATTAGTCCAGCAATATTCGCAGGAATTTCTACATCATGTTCTTTGAAGATTTTGTTTAAAATAGTTGCTGTACAGCCTACTGGTTCTGCACGGTAATAAAGTGGGTCCGTTGTCTCAAAGTTAGCGATACGATGATGGTCAATTACTTCAGTTACTTGTACTTCAGCAATATCTTCTGCCGATTGTTGGCGCTCATTGTGATCTACTAAAATAACTTGGCTCACTTCATTTGCAACCTTTTCTACTAATCGTGGTGCTGCAAAGCCAAATTTCTCTAATGCATAGGCAGTTTCGTTATTGATATCACCAAGGCGCACCGCTTCAGCATCCACCCCAATTTGTTGCTTTAAATACGCATATACGATAGCAGATGTAATTGTATCTGTATCTGGATTTTTGTGTCCGAAAACTAATACTTTACTCATTTGTTATTATTCCTCCTAAAATAGCGATACCATTTTTGTGTTTATTTTACCATACCTTTATATGAGTTGAATGCACAAATATATACATACATCGTTTTATATATTGAGCACTCACATCGCTCAATTCAATTTCTATAGCATAATAACATTTTTATGATATTATCTTTTTATAATACAATTTTTATAATTGATAGAAAAGAGGTATGTAATGATGAAAACTATGGAACGAAAGTATATTCCATTAGCTGCTTTCTTCCAAGCTGTAACGCAAAATGAAATTACATTAACTTTCGATGCGTTAGAAAATATCATGGGGCAACCTTTACCGAACTCCGCCTATTTAAATAACAGTTGGTGGGTAAAAACGAAGCCTCCACTTTCACATTATTTAGCTTGGTTGAATGCAGATTTTAATGTGACTGAAGTAAAATTAGGTACAAGCATTACTTTTTCCCGTAACAATACAAACGCTTACAGTGATAATGTCATTACTGCTGGGGATACTCCGCAAACATACATAATTCGACCTATTGAAACTTCTGATGCTCGTGAATTTATTCGTCTCCAAGAGCAAATTTTTAAGCAATCCGAATTTATGCATAGTACCTACACAGATTCTCCGCTAACCGTGCAACAAGTTCGAAAAAAGTTAACTGAGGGAAAAAGGTTAGGAAATAGAACGGTTTTTCTTTGTATAGGAAATGGCAATTTCGCAGGATATGCTGTCGTACATGGTTACAAGCAATCTAGAGAAAAGCATATTGCTTCCATCAGTTTAGCAGTTAAAGAAGAGCATCAGCAGATGGGCATTGGTCAATCACTTTTGAAAGAAGTAACCGATTGGGCTATCGAAAGACAAATAACTCGCCTAGAATTAAAGGTTCTGGAGCATAATGAAAAAGCATTAAGCCTTTTCCAAAAAAACGGCTTTCAAGAAGAGGGAAAACGACTTAACGCTGTAAAATTAGATGATTCATTCGCACACGAATACTATATGAGTAAAATTCTTTAACTACATCATCTCGTTATTTTAAACAGACCAAGTACTTAACTACTGGTCTGTTTTTACTTACTTCGCTCTTACAGTATCTAAAAATAGTAAATTATTTTCTACCTGTTCATAGGATTTCTGGAATAGCTCATACTGGGCTTTATTTTGTGCAACCATCTCTTCAACCATTGCATGCATAAATGAAAACAGCACAGGTGCCACATCAAGAGTCGTTTGATGCTTTGTACCAATCGTGAACAATGCACTTGTATATTCTCGAAGTGGAGATAGCGCACTATCTGTAATCGCTATAATTTTCACCTTTTTCATCTTTGCAATTTCTACAATTGTCTTCAAATCACCTAATTGCTTATCGAATGCAAAAATAATTAATGTTGCTTGTTCACTCATATTATTAATTTCTTGTACAATATCATCAGAATCAATGCGCATCTGCTTCACATTATTTCGCAATGTTTTTAAAATATATGAAAGCCAACTAGCAACAGAAGAAGCCTGACGTGCACCTAATATATAGATAACTTCCGCATTATGTAGCCACTTAACACTTTTGTTAAATGTCGCTTCATTAATTAGGCTAATGCTATCTTGGATGTTATGAATATCTCGTAGCATGACTTTTCCATAGCTATGTATATCAGCAGATGGTGGTATTTGTGCAGTAGTAGCAGCTGCCCCTTCGTTTTTGGTCATTATAAGCCCGCGAATTTCCTCCTGAAGCTCCACATACCCTGAAAAATCCATTGCATAACAAAATCGAATGACTGTTGATTCACTAACATTCGCCTGTCTTCCAACCTCTGCAGCACCATTTGCAACGACAACACTTGGATTATCTAAAACAAATTGAGCGACCTTCCTTTGCCCTTTTGACAGCCTAACAAATTTTCGCTTTATATCTTCATTAATACTCATTCCTAACAACCTTTCTTCCAAAGAAATTATTATGACTGAGAAAATTATTTCCTATAGCTAAGGCTCCTCACCACAATTTGTTGCGACCAGCCGCAACAAAAATCAACAAGCAATTTAAATCGACACACTCTTTATAAATAATACAAAAATAGATTAAAAATACAGTATCACGATTACAATCTGAATACAATGACTTTTCAGAAAAATCTTTAGCACTTTAACTCGCTAGTGCAATAATCTACAGTAAATTGACATGGATTCGTAATACTTTTCTAACTACACGCAAATTTTTTACAAAAAAACGCCTTGCAAACCACCATTGGTTCAAAAGACGTTTAAAACACTATTCTAATTCCGTTTGCTTCGTTTCAGTTCCAAGGAAAATTACACCGCAAACACCTATTAATATAGCGCCGCAGAAGATTGCAAAAACATTACTAATATCATAACCAGCTGCTAGCATTTTCCCTACTAATAACGGACCGAAGATACCACCAATACGACCTACCGCAGCAGCCGTACCTGCTCCTGTCCCACGAATAATCGCCGGATATTGCTCAGGTGTATAAGCATATAAAGCCCCCCATGCACCTAAATTAAAGAAGGACAAAAACATACCTGATACTAAAAGGGCCGTCACTGTCTCAGCTCCCCCAAATATGAAAGCACTTACAGCAGTCCCTATTAGATAGGAAACTAATACAAATTTTCGACCAAACCTTTCGATGAACCACGCTGCCGTAAAGTAGCCTGGCAACTGTGCGAGCGTCATAATTAGCACGTACTTAAAGCTCGTAATCATATCAAAGCCTTTGCCGATCATTACGCTTGGCAGCCATAAAAACATACCATAATACGAAAATACAACTGTAAACCAAAGCAACCAGAGCATCATTGTCGAACGAACATATTTCCTCGAACATAACTCTTTAATATTTTGAATAACACTACGCTTTTTCGACTCCTCTTTCAGTCTAAACTGTGGTGAGTCTGGTAACTTCAAGCGAATATAAATAGCGTATAAAGCAGGCAATGCTGTTATTAATAATGCTACTCGCCAACCTATAGATTGATCAAATGCTGGAATAACAAAATAAGAAATTAGCGCAGCAACTAACCAGCCTACCGCCCAAAAACTCTCAAGTAATACAACCACTTTGCCGCGTTCTTTTGCTTCTACACTTTCAGAAACAAGTGTAGACGCGACCGGTAGCTCTCCACCGAGCCCCATACCTATTAAAAAACGAAAAGCCATAAACGCTGCTAATGTTGTTGTAAATGCCGATAAACCACTTGCCACAGAAAACAGCACAAGGGTCCACATAAAAACTTGCTTTCGTCCTACTTTATCAGCAAGAATACCAAAAACAAGTGCACCTACAGCCATACCAATCGAGTTAATACTACCAATCCAACCCTTTTCAGCATCAGTTAAACCCCAATCAACCGCTAAAGCCGCAATAACGAACGAAAGAATCCCAACATCCATTGCATCGAATAACCAGCCTACTCCCGCAACACGTAGCAATTTGTTACGTGATATTGGTTGTGTTTCTATATTTTTTGTCCCTACTCTTACTGTCATCTAGACCACCTGTCTTTACATTTGACTATACACGCGACATCTACTATACAGTTGTTTCGATAAAGTGACAAGACTAAATTCGAAATATCGAATTGTTTAGACAATTTGATAAATGCTATTGAAAACATAGGGTGAAGTGCGTTAAAATGTCTCTTATATAAAAACAACTGTTCTTCTCGTAAGAACAAAAGGAGATTGTTACGTTATGTGGAAAGGCCTTATCGAAGAATACAAACAATTTTTACCCGTAACAGAAAATACACCCGCTCTAACTTTAAACGAAGGCAACACGCCTCTTATACATTTAGTAAACCTATCTAAACAGCTTGGTATCGAGCTTTACGGTAAAATTGAAGGTGCCAATCCAACTGGCTCATTCAAAGACCGTGGCATGGTATTTGCTGTTGCTAAAGCAATCGAAGATGGTAGTAAATGCGTCATTTGCGCATCTACTGGGAACACTTCTGCTGCTGCTGCTGCTTATGCAACACGCGCTGGCATCCAATCAATCGTCGTAATTCCAAAAGGTAAAGTAGCACTTGGTAAATTAGCACAAGCGACAATGTACGGTGCGAAAATCATCGAAATCGACGGTAACTTTGACGATGCATTAAACATTGTACGTCAAGTAAGTGAAACAACTCCTGTTGCACTTGTAAACTCAGTAAACCCTTACCGCATTGAAGGCCAAAAAACGGCTGCATTTGAAATCGTAGACTCTTTAGGTGCTGCACCTGATTATCTATGCATTCCAGTTGGTAACGCTGGTAATATTACTGCTTACTGGAAAGGATTCAAAGAATATAACGAAACTAAAGGCTCTGGTCTTCCAAAAATGTATGGCTTCGAAGCAGAAGGCGCAGCTGCTATCGTAAAGGGTGAACCAATTGCTAACCCTGAAACAGTTGCAACAGCAATTCGTATTGGTAACCCTGCAAGTTGGGCATTTGCCGAAGCAGCTCGGGACGAGTCTGGCGGTATCATTGATTCTGTTACAGATGAAGAAATTTTAGCTGCTTACAAATTAATCGCAGGTACTGAAGGTATTTTCGTTGAGCCTGGTTCAGCTGCATCTCTAGCTGGTGTTATCAAATCAGTAGAAAGCGGCAAAATTACTAAAGGCTCTAAAGTTGTAACAGTATTTACTGGGAATGGCTTAAAAGACCCTGATACTGCGATGAGCGTATCTACAGTTGACGTTGTATCCCTTAAAAATGACGAAGAAGAAATCCGCAAATATATCGAGGGCGTGCTATGAGCAAAAAGTGGCAAATCTCAGTTCCTGGGAGTACAGCCAATCTAGGCCCTGGCTTTGACTCGATTGGACTTGGCTTGTCTCTTTACTTAAAGTTAGACGTATCTTTACAGGACAACTGGGAAATCATCCACCTAGACGATAACGGTCCTAGTGAGTTTGAGCTTGAACAACATTTACTATACGTTATTGCTAAAAAAACTGCAGATCTGTACGGCAAGGAGCTTCCTGCTTGTCGCGTTGAGATGGCCAGTGAACTTCCACTCGCACGTGGCTTAGGCAGTAGTGCGGCAGCCATAGTAGCGGGCATTGAGCTAGCCAATCAAGTTTGTAACCTTGAGCTTACCGTGCAAGATAAATTGAATCTATCTTCACAAATTGAAGGTCATCCAGATAATGCGACTGCCTCTGTTTTAGGAGGTTTAACGATTTCTTCTATGAATGAAAACGGAGTCGTGGATACGCTCCATATTAATAATATTGAAGCCGCATTTGTTGTCTATGTACCTGATGTCGAGCTAAAAACGAGTGAAGCACGCTCTGTCTTACCAGAGGCATTTGATCGTGCGTATGCTGTACGAGCATCCGCAAATGCGAATATGCTTGCTGCTTCATTAATGGCTAAAGACTTCGAACGTGCCGGTCGCTACATGGAGGCGGATCTTTTCCACGAGCCCTTCCGCTCGAAGCTAATTCCGCAATATGATGAAATCCATGTTGCTGCTAAAGTGGCAGGTGCGTATGGAACGGCTTTAAGCGGCGCAGGTCCAACGCTTATTTCCATCATTCCATCTGCTATTGCTGATGATTTTGTCGTGTCAATGAAAGCACAATTCCCTGAACATCACATTATTCTAACGAAAGCTGATGAAAAAGGGGTACAAATTGCATTAACATAATATATAAAAACGCCTACCCTTAAAGTAGGCGTTTTTATAGTCAACAACTATCTGGCTTAGAGAAATTTATTAGACATCCTCATTTCCGCTAAATCAGATTGAAGGAGGAAGTACGATGAAACCCATTATTTTCTGTGATTTTGATGGCACTATTACAAAGACTGACAATATAGTATCACTTATGAAACATTTTATCCCGGAGGAATCCGAGAAAATAGCACAGGCTATGCTTTCACATAATATTACTATCAAAGATGGTATCACAACTATGTTCGAACTGCTATCTACGCGAAAAAAAGAAGATGTCATTCAATATTTGCTGAATACCGCAGTTATACGTGAAGGCTTCAGTGAATTTGTCCAATTTGCACATACACATAATATTCCATTTTATATCGTTAGTGGGGGTGTCGATTTCTTTATCGAGCCGATGATTGAAAAGTATGGCCCATTCGCGGGCGTATATTGTAATAGCGCTGACTTTTCGGGACCGCAAATCAAAATATTGTATCCAAATGCATGTGATAAAAAATGTTCTAAATATGAAGTGCAAGGCTGCGGTTGCTGCAAACCAACTGTTATGCGTACGGTTGCCCAAGATGACCAGTTCAAGATCGTTATCGGGGACTCACTTTCTGATTTTGAAGCAGCCAAACAAGCGGATCTTGTTCTTGCTAGAGATCATTTAATAGGTCGTTGTGAAGAGCTTCAAGTCCCTTTTAAGCCATTTGAAACGTTCTACGATTGTCTCGATGCCGTTAAAGAACTCATCGAAGCATAATGATAAAGGCTGTCTCAAATGACTTTATTTGAAACAGCCTCCTATACTATTAAGCTAGTAATACCAAGCTAACAGCCATAACAGCCATACCAGCTACTAAACCGTATATAGACAAATGCGCCTCATCGTATCTCTGTGCAGCTGGTAGTAATTCATCTAGCGAGATAAACACCATAATCCCCGCAACTCCTGCAAACACAATACCAAACATGACATCATTTAAAAACGGCATAAGCAGAAGATATGCAACAACCGCACCAACAGGTTCAGCTAAACCAGATAAAAACGATAACTTAAACGCTTTTTTTCGGCTACCTGTCGCAAAGTAAATTGGTACTGACACTGCAATTCCTTCTGGTACATTATGAATCGCTACGGCAATCGCGATTGCAATTCCGACGCTTGGGTCATTCATCGCAGACATAAATGTTGCGATACCTTCTGGAAAATTATGAATTGCAATTGCTAACGCTGTAAACACACCCATTTTCATTAAATGCTCCTCATTAATCTGAGGTTTTACTGCATTAATATCCTCGACAAGCTTTACTTCATGTGGGTTGGTGGCCTTCGGAATAAATTTATCAATTATGGCTATAAACAACACCCCACCAAAGAAACCCGCAATTGTTACCCAATAGCCATTTGTTGGCCCTAATGCATTTGTGAGTGCATCCTTCGCCTTTACAAAAATTTCGACGAGCGATACATAAATCATAACCCCGGCTGAAAAGCCAAGTGCTACCGATAAAAACTTCGTATTTGTTCTTGTAGTTAGGAAACCTATTAAACTACCTACACCCGTGGCAAGGCCAGCAAATAAGGTTAAGCCTAACGCCAGTAATACATTACCTTCCATACGCATCTTCCTTCTCTTTTGCTTCTTGTACTTAATTTTAACGCAAAAGTTTCCTTAGAGCAACTTTCTTTTACTAGGCTATAGATGATGCACAAATGAAAACTTCCTCTTTCGATAACTAGAAAAACTGGGCAAAAATCGTGCCCGGTCCTTTTTAGATTATTTGATATTTTCATTTATGATAAACCTCATCAGTATCGTCTAGGGTTAATTTTCGTTCCGGCTGCGCGCTTTCCGGGGGGGCGTCCGATGAGCCGCTTCACTCGCTATGCTCGCTCCAGGGTCTCAGGCCAACACGATGTTGGTCACAAAGGCGTTGTCACAGGATGTGACGCCTTTAG
>JAVWKG010000006.1:0-49595 GCA_036638655.1 Lysinibacillus sp.
AGGCACTTTAATCGTATTGTGAATGACAGGTGTAATGGGCATGCGTACCTCACTATATTCAGGCTCGAAATGACCAACCATGTGAAGTGCCGCATTAATGTATCGGCGGTGTATACCTTGCTGCTTTTGTTGTATACCACTCAGTAAGTGTAAGAGTACCTCCTCGTCCTCAGCACTGCTCTCGTTTAAGATATTTTGTAATAGCTGTTCAATTTGCTGTTTTACTAACTGTTCCAAAATAAAATTCCCCTTTAGCTCTTTTGCTTTTGTACAATAGTTGATATTTTAAAATTACCATAAAATCTGTTATGATTGTGAAAGAGATTGGAGGAATTATTATGATAATGACCTCAGAGTGGGCAACCATTTTAGATGAGGCTGATGGGTTAAGTGCGATGATTCTTTCCTCTGAACCAGCTCTTGCCTTACAGCAAGCATATACTAAAGTTTACAGTGACCAACAATTGGTTGTGGCTATAAAAGGTTTTCAAAAAATGAAAGACCAATATGAGGATGTACAGCGTTTTGGAAAGTATCATCCTGATTATCATACAATTATGAAATCAATTCGTCTGCAAAAACGACAGCTAGATATGAATGAGCATATAGCTGCTTTAAAGCTTGCTGAAAATGATTTTCAAGATTTATTAGATGAAATAAGTTTGCTAATTGGTAAATCTGTTTCAGAAGCGGTTAAAGTGCCAGTCAGTAATCCGTTTTTCGCCTCAAGCTCAGCATGTGGTACCGGCTGTGGCTCGGGCGGCTCTTGTTCTTGCTCGGCCTAAAAAATGAAAGCCATTCATCTTCTACTTAGGAGGAGATGAATGGCTTTTCTTATATACTATTATTCTTTTAGTAATTCCATAGCAATATCAGGACGATCAGTCACAATGCCCATAGCTCCGTTTTGTAGTAAACGTTTCATCGTTGCTAAATCATTTATTGTCCAATAGTGGACAGGGATATTAAGATTATTTAAAAATCGAATGAATTTAGGTGAATCTAAAGCAACAACACCTGATTTAACAGGTATTTGGAATACATCTACTTTTGGATGATAGAGGTGACCAAATTGACTATTAAATGCTGTGATCGCTTTTCGAATATCTGATTCGCCGGCGCCAAGTGCCACACGATTTTGAGCATATAGATTAAATCGATCTACCTGTTCACCAAAGAAACTTGTGACAACTACACGTTCCTCAGCACCTAATTCTTCGATTAAACGCCAAAGTTTAGAAGGCATTAAACTTCCCTCATATGTGTCAGGTGCATCTTTAATATCGATATTAATAAGCATGTTTGGATATTGCTCAAGTAATTCGCGCAAAGTAACAGCACCTAATTTTTCATCGCGATGCGTATGCGCTCCTTCTAAATCTTCGAACTGGTAGCCGTGATTTAGTGTTTGAATTTCTTCAAGTGTCATGTCAGCAATAGAACCAGACCCATCTGTTGTACGGTCTACTGTTGCATCATGAAATACTAGAATTTCTTCATCTTTTGTTAAGCGAATGTCAATTTCAAATCCGTCAACGCCGAGCTCAGCGGAGAGTTTAAATGCGGGCATTGTATGTTCGGGTGCTAAATGTGCGCCACCACGATGTGCAAGTACAATAGGTCGTTCATATTGTAGAACATGTTTACTTTCACGTTGCTGTGGCTTAGAGAGGGCTTTACTACCGGCCCATGCGGCTGCACTAGCTGCTGCGATAGCAAGTGCTAAATTCGTTTTCTTACCCATTCTCGTCCTCCTTAACAGTCGTATAATAATTTTTAAAATGCTGGCAAATTCACTGTTATTGACATAAGTAAATGAAAATATGCCAAAAACCACAATATACTTTTTCATTATAACGGTAAATTAGGTTATTTGTCAGCTAAACTCTGTTGCTATCATTTTCCTGTGTATGGTATTCTTTTAGGTAAGAAATGAGGGAATACTATGAACGAACGACAAGGGCTTATCGTTTACGTCCATCAATTAAAACATGCAAAATCATTAAGGAAATATGGTCATGTTCATTATATTTCTCGAAAGCAGAGATATGTTGTCCTTTATTGCAATCGAGAGGAAATGGACATGCTGAAGGCAAAAATACAACGTCTTCCATTTGTGAAAGACGCTATAGAATCCTATCGTCCCTTTGTCATAACGGAGTTTGAAAATGCTAAACCCGATAAGGCGAAAGAGTACGACTATGACTATGAAGCAGGTTTATAATTTTAAGTAAGTGCTGGAATATAGTGATGAAGTCTCATAATTCCAATTAGGTATTGATAAAATAGTTTAGAGTCCGAAAATATAGATGAGTGCTTTATTTCTACAATAACTGCTTTTCTACCAAGTTGTTCAATACATTCTTCGAAAAGTATTTGACGCTTAGAAGGTTTTTCTGCAACATAAGGAATTCCTTCGCGACAAATATAAATCGGCATGAATTTACTGTCTCCTACTGGTTTTAGAGCAACCGCTAAAGAAGCGACTAGTTTGTTATCTTTAGTTGAAGTTAGAATGAAGGCTTGATGGAAGCGATGTTTATTTGATTGCACGATTTCAAGCAGTTCGTAAACGTCACCATAGCCTTCTCCTAATTCTACAAATTGTTGTGGCATTATACTTGCACATCCTTTCCATATTTATATTATCATGCTGCAGGAGGTCAAGCACATGAAATTTGCAGTTAGTGTGTTTTCAGTTTTAACATTAGTCGTTAGTGGTATGTTGTTTTTCCAATATCAAGCGTATTCTTCTGATTTAGAAGCCGGTAATGGTTCATTTTATTATTCGCAAGAAATTGACATTGTTTACCGTGAGAACAGCCTTGATATCCGCCACCATTTCAAAAATTTGCCGAATCAAAGAGTGAATATTGAATGGCCGGAAAATGCAGTTGATCCAACTTGTTTCATCGACAATGAAAAAAGTTGTAATCGTTTATCAGATGAAACATCACATTTTAAAAAAGGTGAGACAAAAGCACAATCCGTTTCATACATAATTCCGCTTAAGGATGGTTTAAAGTCAAAAACGTACTTACAAAACATTTTTGCCACTTTAAAAAATGGTGAAACCTCTTATTCAGTTGTTCATATTTCCACAGATAGTAAGGTAGCCGGTCAATGGGTAACAGGTTTACCATTAGTTGGACAACAGCAGTTATCACTTGTGAATTACACAATGTTTAGTGGTAGTGGACGTGTGAATGATTTGTATTGGCAAGCAGGTAATCTTAAGATGCAAAAAGAGAGTGATGTTGTTTCTATTTATTCTCAACAAGCAGTGTCAGCTAAGTTTATGGAGGCACTAAACAAAGCGGACTTCTTAAATGAAGAACACCTCTCAATCGTGCAAGGGGAAAATCCAGGAGCTACAAGTGGGGAACGAATTTTATTTTTACCGACTTTAGATCAGAACGCAGTTGAGCAAGAAATTATTATGTCACAGGTGAAATCACAATACAAATTTGTAGATTCATCATCATGGTTGCCAGAGGTTGTGGCTAGCTATTTGGTTGAGCAGCCTGTAGGTTCGACTAAATCTAAAGAAATTGTCTCGACATTAGATGAATACATGACTTCTGACCAGCAGCTTGCGTGGGAAAAAGCTATATCTGATTTAACGGATGAACCGATATCACCGAAAAAGCTAGATAGTTTACTTTCGGAAGTGTTAGAACAGAAAACATCATTCTTTGAGGCGAATGCTTCCTGGAAAGATGGCGTCTATCCACTGTTGTTTGAAGATGGACGAGGTATTTATATCGATGAATTTAATCGTGAAGATGTGAAAATCATCTTGCATGAGGGACGTATATTGTATACAGCGGATACATTATTACCACACTTAGGCTATACGGCTGGAGAAGGGGAAAATGGTTACTATGTAAACAATGATACGCGTACATTCAGATTCCCGAAAGAGCCAGGCTTCTATGTGTTAAATCAACGACGTTATGATACATTGTCTGAACCAATTATCAAAATTGCTGATCGATATTATTTGGAGGAAACTTGGCTTCAACGTTTATTTTTAGTGGATTTCCAAAAGAGTGATAATCGTGTGCACATAACGACACAAGACCAGAAATAATAGCAAGGTAGCGTGTAACCTTACTAAGAGATGTTAGGGAAAGTTTGGTGAAAAAAGTTTAATGAGAGTAGTAGCTGGTGAGCGTAAAGGGATGCCGTTAAAAGCAATTACTGGTACGACAACAAGACCAACGACTGATAAAGTTAAGGAATCCATTTTTAATATAATCGGACCATTCTTCGATGGAGGAATGGTACTCGATTTATTCGCTGGAAGCGGTGGTTTAGGTATTGAGGCTCTTAGTAGAGGAGCGGAAAACGCCATTTTCATTGAAAAGGATGCGAAGGCTTTTCAAATCTTACAAGAAAATATAACTAAATGTCGTTATGACGACGATGTGGAGCTATTCCGTATTGATGCTAAGCGCGCTGTAAAAGCATTGCTTAAACGTGATGTTACGTTTAAGTTGGTGTTTTTAGATCCGCCATATCATCAAAAAGAATATTATGATCTGGCACAAGTACTTGTAGACAACGAAAAGATTCAAAAGGACGGTATCATTTTGTGTGAACATGCAAAGGGAGTAGTTTTACCGCATCATTTTGGAGCGTTTACACTACAACGACAAGAAACATATGGTGAAACGATAATTTCAGTCTATCGTTTTACAGGGGAAGAGGGAGAATGAAGTGTCAGAAAAAGTTGCTGTCGTTCCGGGGAGTTTTGACCCAGTAACGTTAGGTCATCTTGACATTATTCAACGTGCTGCTGACGTCTTCGATGTCGTGTATGTTGCAGTATTAAACAACTCATCTAAACAACCATTATTTAATGTGGATGAGCGCATTGCTTTAATAAGTGAAGCAACGAAAAACTTTCCAAATGTTCGCATTGAGTCATCTTCTGGGTTACTAATTGAATATGCGAAACAAAAAAATGCGAAAGCAATTGTCCGGGGATTACGGGCAATTTCAGATTTTGAATACGAAATGCAAATAACGTCCATGAATCGTTTTTTAGATGAAACAATTGAAACGTTTTTCATAATGACTAAAAATCAGCACTCCTTTTTAAGTTCAAGTATTGTGAAGGAAGTTGCAAAATATGGTGGCAATGTAGCTGAGCTTGTCCCTGGTGGTGTTGAACAAGCATTAAAAGAAAAATATAGCTAGACAGAGTAATTCACTAGTTGTATAGAAGATAAGGCTGACCTGAAAGTGAGTAAATACTTCCTTTCGGGCAGCCTTTTTATTTTTTTAAACGGAGAGGGAGATGTGTTCCCCTCTCATTTCATAACCTCGGTTAATTTCTATAAAAAAAGTAATGCGTAGAGTAATGGAACGATGACAATGCTTAATAATCGGAATTTAATATATGGGCGTATAGATAGCTTCGTAGACTTTGCGATTACTAATACTTGAAGGTGGATGCTTAAACTTTGCATAGTGAGCAATACAACGACGATTAAAGGCAAATAAGTATTATCTGCTAATGCACTAACAGTCATTTGAAGGCCGTTTGTTACTTCTAGTAATGAGGCGATAATTAATTCTGTTGTTTGAGATGTTTGAGGGAAGACGAAAGATACGCCTTCTTGAATGATTGTCTGAATCGTTGTGAAAAAAATAATCGTTGTACCGACAAGTAAAAGAGTGGGTGCACTATCTTTAATACTTTCAGAAAATGGTGATGCATCTGAAGCAGTTGGTTTTAGTGAAATATTGCGGTGGCGATATTTTTTTCTGTAGAAAAAGAAACCAATTACTAAACAACAAATATTAAAACTATGTAGTAAGCATAAGAAAATCCATCCAAATGAATTGTTTTGTAATAAATCAAGGCTGACGTAACCTAATATGAAAAGGGGACTAGGCGCATGGCATACTGCCAATAAAAAGCTAGCTTCTTTCGCCTGTATTTGACCGCTATTTTTCAAATAAGTAATCGTTGTAGCTCCAGTTGGATAACCGCCGAGGGCACTAATAATATAAGCTTGTGCATACAATGAAAAGCGCCCTGTATTAGCTCGGAATGGAGCAGTTAATCTTAGTAACCATTGTGTGAGAATAAGATACGGTAATAAGTAGGGGAAAAGCGCCTCCATAAATAGTTGGAGTCCTAAATCAGTACCACTATGTGCGATGTTTGGAAAGATTAGTAGTAGAATAATTAAGATGATACAAAGGGTTATTTGAATGGTTGCCATCATTTTATCAACTCATTTCAACTTTTTGTCATTCGCCTAGGCAAGTGCTAAAATCAATATATGCTTGTATTACGGAAACATTAATCAACAATCTCTATCTAACTATTTGTAAAGTTAAGAGCCTTGTGTGAAAAAATTGACGGAGGTTCATTTGATTGCGTCTTAGGAGGGCCTTGTAAAATGAAAAAAAAGTATGTGCTTTATGTAATGTCGCTTGTTATGATTGTATTTTTAACGATGTACCAATTAGACGCGTATATTATGAAACCTGGTAGTGCTTATGATGTCAGTGAATTCGTCACAGTAAGCGATGGCGATATAGACAATGAAGGAACATTGAATTTGATGACTATCGCAATGCAACAGGCAACACCTATGTCTTATTTATGGGCAAAAATGCAAAAATACCAAAAAATAATGGATATTGATCAGGTTCGTCATCCATTGGAAGATGATGATGAATACAATGTGCGGCAATTGAAATTAATGACAGATTCACAATTTAATGCAAAGTATGTCGCGTTTCAAAAAGCGGGACTAGACGTGGAAGTTAAGTATAATGGTGTGTTTGTATTAAATGTTTTAGATGGTGGTGCGTCAGATGAAATTTTAAAAGCTGGCGATGAAATTATTGCAGTAGAAGGTAAAAAAATTGAAAATCAAGAAACACTAGTAAAGGCATTACAAACAAAAAAAATAGGTGATACAGTTTCAATCGACTTTTTGAGAAAAGAGGAGAAAAGAGAAGTTTCGATAGTGCTGAAAAAAATTCCGGGTAGTGTAGAACGTGCTGGATTAGGTATTGAATACGCAGAAAGTAAATCGATTCAAACATCTCCAAAAGTGTCTATGCAAACGGAGGATATTGGTGGTCCATCTGCAGGTTTAATGTTTACGCTAGAAATATTAAATCAGTTACTCGATGAGAACCTATCAAAGGGGTATGCTATTGCAGGCACTGGTGAAATGTTAATGGATGGCACAGTAGGGCGTATTGGCGGTGTTGATTACAAAGTAATTGCAGCAGATCGTGATAATATGGAAATATTTTTTGCGCCAGATGATACACTTTCTGATGAGATAAAGGCAAAATATCCTGACTTAGAATCCAATTATGCAACTGCTGTTAAAACAGCAAAAGAAATAAAAACGGATATGAAAATAGTGCCAGTTAAAACGGTGGACGATGCCATTGATTATTTAAAGCAACTTGATGAAAAGTGATTAATTAGACGATTACCATCTAAAATGGAGCTGTCCTAAAGTGAATTTTTATGCACTTTACAGGACAGCTTTTACTATTTTAAAAGCGGATAGGTGGTGTTTGGTAGTCTTTTAAAAGTTTTGAATAGGAATGTTGTTGCATACCGATTGCATACATGTCAGCTGCGTGAATATCAAGTGCAAGCATATCATCCTTGACAGATGCCACCCGACTAATGAGTGGTAAGGAGAATTCCTTTTTATGCTGAGATAAATATTTTTGACCATCTTGGGACATACCAAGTAAACGAATATAACGAGGAGCATCGAATTGTTGTAATTGCTCCTTTGTTGTGCCGGTATAAATATGCGTTAGCATACGCTGTAATCTCGTCCATGTATATCGCTTGGATTTAATGGTGTGCATGAAAAGTTCGAAGCTTTCATTTGAATGAGAGGAGTGAATAGCCTTATTTAAGGCAAATTCAATTCCTTCTGAAACTTCGGCAAATTGCGTTAACTGCTTTGGTGTATGGCGCGTAAGTGTAAATCGTAATAAGGGCCAAAATTTTTCCCAGCTAGCAAATGCTGTATGTTTGGCATGCCAGTGAGTGAGTTCTTCAAAAGTACTTTTTGGCATAAAAGAGTGCAAATCTTGTATGGCATCACCTTGTGCTAAAGCTTTTCGAATGCCGGTAGCGCTTGCGATAGAAGTGCCTTTTTCTATAAGGTCATGATAGCCCGCTGCAATACGCTGTATCGTTTGGGGCTGTATAGGGCTCTGTAGACGATGTGCGGCTTCGACGTAGTGATAGCCTAAAATATTATTCGGCTGCGTTAAATCGATGTAAGAAAGAGAACAATCATCTTTTAAACTTTCATAAGCAAAATGAAGTGCCTTTGGGTAGCTAATGCCTGTTTGCATCGCTGTTTTAATATGCGACTCATAGAGTTCACGATTGCCTTCTATTAGCGAAAATGTGTTTAAAAATGGTTTGATAGAGCCTTCTTCACTCCCGAAGGCAAATGAATGACAATTAATGGACGATAAGAGAGAAATCGCTCCTTTTGCAAATTCACTAGCTTGTGCAGTACTATAAACGTAAGGGAGTTCAATTACAAGGTCGACTCCGCTTGCAAGCGCCATTTTTGTCCGACTCCATTTATCTACCATAGCTGGCTCACCACGCTGTAAAAATGAGCCACTCATGACAGCAATGACGATATCAGCCTCTGCTTGCTGCTTTGCTTTTTCGAGATGGTGTAAGTGTCCATTGTGAAATGGATTGTACTCAACAACAACGCCAACTGCTTTCATGATTTACCTCCTGTATCTTGTTATTTTTAGTGCAATCTCACGCGGTTATCATAATTTTTGTGAGCAAGAAACTGTTTTTTTCTTTCTAGTTAAAGTATAGTCATAAATAGGTCAGTGCACCTAATTATAAGTGGATTTTATAGCAGTGACAAGAAATTATCTTGACATCTATTTTCACACAATATATAATCAACAGTGTTGTCTCGAGGTGATTAAACGAATGAAATGGTCTATTCATCAATTATCTAAATACCGCCAAGACGGAATGCCAATTGATGCCTATGTACAGTTGGACGAAGTGATGGAGCGAAACCAGGATATTCGTGAGATTTCGCCCGTTCATGTAAAAGGGCTATGTACTTTCGGTGCATCGCAAATGACTTGTCAGTTGACAGTGACAGCAACGTTAACACTTCCATGTGCACGCACGTGGGAAGATGTTGAGTTTCCTATCGAAATCGAAACAGTTGAAGTATTCAGCTGGATTGAGGAAAGTAAACGAGGGGAAGATGACGGTGATACGCACTATAGTATTGGTGATGTTATCGACATGAAGCCGGTTCTTGAGGAGTTAATACTTCTTGAGGTGCCAATGCAAGTATTCAAAGAGAATACCGAAGGACAAATGCATGGTGGCAAAGACTGGACTTACGCAACGGATGAAGACGTAGCACTTCACAAAAAAGCTGACGAACCAAAATTGGATCCAAGACTGGCTGCTTTAGCTAAGTATTTTGATCAAACAGATAAATAGATAATCTGTAAGGAGGTGCCATCAATGGCTGTACCATTTAGAAGAACTTCTAAAACTGCAAAAAGAAAGCGTCGTACGCATTTCAAACTATCTTTACCTGGTATGGTAGCTTGTCCTAACTGTGGAGAAGCTAAATTATCACACCGTGTTTGCAAAGCTTGCGGACAATACAAAGGTAAAGAAGTAGTAAGCAAATAATTCAGTATTTGCTCACTTAAAAGGCTACTAGAGAGACCATGGCTCTCTAGTAGCCTTTTTGTATGCGCTCATTTAGCAAATGATTGCGAGTCTACCCGTATTTTCTCAATTTTACAACATTTGTATTAGAGGTGTGTTTTCTTATGATACAATTTAGCCTATGAATCAAAGGGGGAAATGGTATGGGGTATCGAATAGTAAATAATGATGGTATTATGACGTTTACAATTGATCGTGAAGAGAAACGTAATGCTGTAAATGACGACGTAATGAATGGCTTACAAGAAGTAATTACATACATTCACGAGCATGATGATGTGCGTTTTTTAGTCGTAACAGGGGCGGGGGAGAAATCATTTTGTTCAGGAGGGGATCTTTCAGAATTCCATTCATTAGAAACGGAAGATGAAGCGTTCGGTATGTTAAGTAAAATGGGGAAAATTTTATATGAATTAGCAACATTGCCTGTGCCGACAATTGCTCTTATTAATGGTACAGCGGTTGGTGGTGGCTGTGAAATTGCGACAGCTTGCGATTTCCGTTTAGTAGCTAGCCATGCGAAATGTGGCTTTATACAAGGGACACTAGCTATTACGAGTGGTTGGGGTGGTGGAACGTACTTATTTGAACGTGGACTTCGCCATGACCGTGCCATGAAGATGTTGATAGATGCGAAACCTTATGATGCGAATTTGTTATATGATATTGGGTGGGCTATGCGAATTTTTGAAGGTTCAAAAGATGAAGCGTTAGATGAATTCATTGAACATATGCGGAAGATCCATCCATCGGTTCATAAAGCGTATAAAGAAATAGAGCTGCGTAAGTGGCGTGAACGAAATATATATGAACGTGTAATGGAGGAAGTACGTACATGTGCGAAGCTTTGGGAAAGTGAAGCACATCACGAGGCTGTTAATAGTTTCCTGGCAAAATCGAAAAAATAAGCACAAATATATAAAGGCAGGGTCTGTTCGAAATTGGAACTGACGCTGTCTTTTTTGTATGAAATGATTCTATTTTTTGTATAGACGCATATAGTAGTAAAAAATGCGAGGGTGATAGATTATGGATACGAAAAAGAGAAAAGATCAGTGGACAAAAGAGGATGACGAAAGATTGGCTGAAATTGTGTTGCGCAATGTGCAAAATGGTAAAACACAATTAGAGGCTTTTGAATTAGCGGCAGAAGAGCTAGGGCGTACAAAGCAGGCCTGTGGGTTTAGATGGAACAAAACATTGCGCCAACAGTATAGTCAATCATTACATGCTGTACGTAATCAACCACAACAATCGATGCGTAGTCATTTAAAATTAGCTTTAACGAGTTTTGATGAGTTAACAGAAGCCTATAATACTCTTGAAGTGCAACATAGGGAATTAGTAGGTGAGCATGAGAGATTAGTGAAGTGGTTACAGCAAGGTTTTTTATTAATTAAAGATTGAATTTGGTTTTATATTTAAGGGAGGGGTAAGTTTGGTAGAAGTGAAGGCGCAAATGGCTGGTTCAATTTTTGAAGTGAAAGTAAAAGTAGGAGATGTAGTTGAAACTGGACAAATCGTTGTAATTTTAGAATCTATGAAAATGGAAATCCCTGTTGAAGTGGAAAGAGCTGGTGTCGTATCCGCTGTTTTAAAAGTAGAAGGTGACTTTGTGAATGAAGATGAGACACTGATTGTTCTCACGTAATGCACTGAGTTTAACAAAGGGGTGACAAATATGGCAGAGCGAGTAACGGAAAAACATAAACTAGAAGAAAAACTACAAATAATTTTTGCTGGTGGACATAAGAAATATCATGAAAAATTAAAAGAAGCAGGTAAACTCTTTGTAAGGGATCGACTAAAGTTACTGTTTGATGATGGTGTTTATGAGGAAGATGCTCGATTTGCTAATATTGAGGCAGGTGACCTTCCATCTGATGGTGTTGTCACCGCTATAGGGAAAGTAAATGGACAATCTGTTTGTGTGATGGCTAATGATTCCACGGTTAAGGCGGGATCGTGGGGATTTCGCACGGTAGAAAAAATACTTCGCATTCAAGAGACGGCAGAGAAACTACAAATGCCACTGTTATATTTGGTAGATTCAGCAGGGGCGCGGATTACCGATCAATTAGAAATGTTTCCTGGAAGACGTGGTGCAGGGAGGATTTTTCACAATCAAGTGCGTTTAAGTGGTATGATTCCGCAAGTATGTTTGTTATTTGGTCCTTCTGCAGCAGGGGGTGCTTACATTCCGGCGTTTTGTGATGTTGTGATTATGGTCGATGGAAATGCATCTATGTATTTAGGTTCCCCTCGAATGGCTGAAAAAGTAATTGGTGAAAAGGTTACGCTAGAGGAAATGGGTGGGGCTAAGATGCATTGTATGGTGAGTGGTTGTGGTGATGTACTCGTTGATACAGAGCAAGAGGCTATTACCGAGGCTAGACGCTATTTAAGTTATTTTCCGGCTAATTTCACAGAGAAACCAACTAGTAGTGAGCCGGTCAAACCTGTTGCTGGTAAGGGGATAGAGGCGATCATCCCGATGAACCAAAATGCACCTTTTGATATGTATGATTTAATCAATCAAATCATTGACGAGGATAGCTTTTTTGACATTAAAAAGCTATTTGCCTCAGAATTGATTACTGGATTAGCGCGTATTGATGGGAATGTTGTCGGGATTATTGCAAATCAGCCGAAAGTAAAAGGTGGCGTACTGTTTGTAGATTCGTCAGACAAAGCAACGAAGTTTATTAATCTATGTGATGCATATTCAATTCCATTATTATTTTTAGTAGATGTCCCAGGCTTTATGATTGGTACGAAAGTAGAGCGGGCGGGCATCATTCGCCATGGTGCAAAATTTATTTCGGCTATGAGTGCAGCAACTGTTCCTAAAATATCGGTCATTGTGCGTAAAGCGTACGGAGCGGGTTTATATGCGATGTGTGGTCCGGCATTTGAACCGGATGTGTGTATTGCGTTTCCGAGTGCGCAAATTGCTGTTATGGGACCAGAGGCGGCGGTGAATGCAGTTTATTCAAATAAAATTGAAGCCATTACGGATTTGAAAGAAAAAATGACGTTTGTACAAGAAAAGCATGATGAATACAAACGTGAAATTGACATATATAAACTAGCTTCTGAAATGATTGTGGATGAAATTATTGCGCCTGATGATTTACGAAACACGCTCGCTAAACGTTTTGCCTTCTATGAAACGAAACAAATACCTTTATCATCTCGAAAACATCCAGTTTATCCTGTATAATAAAATATACCTGAAAAGGTCTACCATGTACTTTTGGTGGACCTTTTGCTATAGAAAGGTGGTTTTTTTGCATGCATGTAGTTATTATTGGCGCTGGAGCTGTTGGCATGCTAGTAGCAAGCTTTTTAGCTGAGGTGAATATGAAAGTTACGCTAGTTGTTAGAAGGCAAGAGCAAGTAGAGTGTCTTACTTCAGAAGGCTTACATCGGAAAAATATAGATGGTTCGACTACAAAAGTATTTGTGCAAGCTACAACTGATTTACAATCGATAACGAATGCCGAACTTTATATAATTGCTGTAAAATACGGTCAGCTGCAGTTGCTTTATAAGCATTTAGATGGGTTAGCAAAAGAGATACCACTACTTTTTGTGCAAAATGGATTAGCTCATTATGATGAAGTATTGTTGTTAAGTCATCAGACACTCGCTTTTAGCTCTGTATCATTTGGAGCGGAAGTAGAAAGTGATGCTTGTGTTTTACATAGGGGGCACGGTAAGTTTAAAATTGCGTATGCACGAGGAGAAGAAAGCCAATTGAAAAAGTTACAAAAGGCTGCCAACGCTGACTTTGAAATACAGTGGTGTGAAAATGCAGAGCGAATGCTTCTTGAAAAGGCGATGTTGAATACTTTAATCAATCCGTTGACAGCAATTTTACAGGTGAAAAACGGAGAACTAATTAAACGTCGCAATGCATATAATTTATTGCAACAAATATATAGTGAATTAATGGCTGCATTTCCAGCGTATAGAGAGCTACTGCCATTTAATCATGTGGTAGCGTTATGTGAAAAAACAGCAGCGAATACATCATCTATGTTAGTGGATCGTCAAAGGGGACGAAAAAGTGAAATAGATACAATTGTTGGTGCTATTTTAGAACGCGCAGAAAGAAATGCACATACACTGCCTACTTTACGCACGATTTATCATCAAGTGTTAGCGATTGAGGAGAGTGGTGAAAGTAATTGAAAGAAGTTTTACATATTATTGTTAGTTTAATTATTTTTTGTCCGGTACTCATATTCGTTGTAACTTTTTTTATTTGTAAAAAAATTAAATTCAAAGCGACTCATGCATTTGGTGCAGCGTCAGATATGACAACGTTTTGGTTGTTTTTCTCGGTGCCACTAGCTGTGAGTGCACTTTGGCAAGTGAATATCGGGCTTATTTTAATGATAATGGCATTGCTTTTGGCTATTCTTTTTACATTTGTAGAATGGCGCTCCAAAAAGGAAATTGAAGTGAAACCGTTACTTCGCAAAATATGGCGTTTATTATTTTTATTGTTAAGTGTTAGTTATATAATTATTTGTTTAGTCGGCTTAATAATGTCCGTCGTAGAATATCTTCAAGATGTATAAGCATTTTCTTTTCATGTTCAAGCAAGAAGGGGTAAAATAATAGCATTCAATACGGGGAATGAAAGTATTTTAAAAAGAGATAGATGATTTAGTAGTAGAGGAGTTCATGTTATATGAGACTGGAGTCAATCCAAGTACCAGTTAAAAATCAGGTGTTAACAGATTATTGGTCAAAAAATACAGCCATTCACTCATTTTTTGAGTATGAATATAATCATACGTCGTTTCAAAAACGTGCTAATTATTTAAAGGGAAATGCAAAAGATCAAACAGTTTTAGCATCCGTTATTCGCCAATTTATGAAACCACTTGGGCTGTCAGATAAAGCGAATGAGCACATACAGCAATTACAAGAGGGAGCTGTTGCTGTTGTTGGTGGGCAACAAGCGGGTGTACTAACTGGACCTCTATATGCAATTCATAAAGCAATTACAGTAATTACTCTTGCGAAGCAGCAAAGTGAAAAATTGCATATGCCAGTAGTGCCAGTGTTCTGGATTGCTGGTGAAGATCATGATTTAGAAGAGATTAACCACACATTTACGGTTAACAATGGGGAAATCAAAAAGCGTGCATATAGTGAACGCTCAAAATACAAAACGATGGCATCTACAACGGTTTTAAACAAAGAGGTAATGACCGAATTTATAGATAAAGTAATAATGGATTTTGGCGAGACTGAGCACACAAAAGAAATTGTGATGGCACTACAAGGTGCATTGACACAAAGTAAAACATTTACAGACTTCTTTGCTCGTCTCATGAATCAGCTCTTTGCGCACGAAGGCTTATTGCTAATTGATGCAGCAGATGACAAATTCCGCCAATTTGAAAGCAATTATTTTGCACATATCATTAATAATAGCGAAGAAATTGCAAGACTTGTTACGGAGCAGGAACAGGAGCTAGAAAAAGCAGGCTACGGTTTGCCGATTCAAGCAACAAATGAAGCGGCGAATCTTTTCTATGTAAAAGATGGAGAAAGATACTTATTAGAGCGTCGCCAAGGTCTTTTTGTTAATTTAAGTGCGAATATTAAATTGACGAAAGAAGAAATTTTCGATATTGCAGAAAATCATCCAGAGCAACTTAGTAATAATGTAGTGACACGTCCGTTAATGCAGGAAATGACGTTTCCTGTTCTGGCGTTTGTTGGTGGACCAGGTGAATTAGCTTATTGGGCTACTTTAAAAAATGCATTTTCGGTACTAGGTTTACAAATGCCTATTTTTGCACTGCGACTGAATATAACGCTTGTGACAAGACAAGTTGAACAACTATTGAATGAATACGATTTGACGGTGCAGGATGTTTGGTACGGTAAAGTAGAGCGATTGAAAGAGCAATTCATTTCAGACGTACAAGATAGCAAAGCGAAACATCAAATAGAGCAGCTGAAACAGGTGATTAATGAGTCCTATGCAGAGCTTGAAACTCATTTATTAGAACAAACATTACATCTGAATAAAGTAGTTGGGAAGAATAAGGAAAATCATACAAAGCAGTTAGACTACCTTCAACAAAAAATCGAGCAAAGTGTATTGCAGAAACATGAAGCGACAATTCGAAAATTTACGACATTGCAAGATGAGTTGTATCCGAATGGGGCCTATCAAGAAAGAACGTTCAATCCATACCAATATATGAACGATTATGGTTTAAGTTTAATTGAAGATCTTGCTGAAAATTCGTATACAATTAGTAATTCTCACTATGTTGTTTATTTATAATGGGAATTATGGGGGAGTAAAGACCTGATGTTGTGAATGGGGATATAGCAGATTTAGCGAATAATGACGAATAGTACGACAAAAGAGGGGTTATTCTACTAGGAATAACTCTTTTTTTATGCCATTTTTAGTAGGTCTCTTTTTTCGAGTAAGGTCTATTTGCATATATATAGTAAGAACATCAAGTTTTTGAGAAAATTGGTGGAGGAAAGTGGGGGAATGTGGTACATTATTTACTAAAGTGGGGTGAGTAGCATGTTCATGGGAGAATACCAACACTCTGTTGATGCGAAAGGACGATTAATAGTACCAGCGAAATTTCGTGAGCCTTTAGGCGAAACATTTGTAGTGACGCGAGGACTTGATAATTGTTTGTTTGGCTATCCTATGAATGAATGGCGAAAACTCGAAGAAAAATTAAAAGACTTACCGATGACAAAAAAAGATACACGTGCATTTGCGAGGTTTTTCTTTTCTGGTGCAACGGAAGTTGAAATAGACAAGCAAGGCCGGATTAATATTCCATCTACACTCATGCAGTATGCACATCTGACAAAAGAATGCATCGTATTAGGTGTTTCGAATCGAATAGAAATTTGGGGTAAAGATGCTTGGGAAACTTATTTCACTGAGTCTGAACAATCTTTCAATGAAATTGCAGAAAATATGATTGGCTTTGATTTTTAATTTATTGTATTGGTCGTTCTAACGTCAGTCTAATAAAGTTAAGGCCTGGAAGGAGCGGAGAGTATGTTCGATCATACAACCGTATTATTGCAAGAAACTGTTGATGGGTTGAACATCGATCCTGATGGAATTTATGTTGACTGTACACTTGGTGGTGCAGGGCATAGTGAATATTTAGTGAAACAATTATCTGGAAAAGGTCGTTTGATTTGTTTTGACCAAGATACGATAGCTATCGAAAATGCAAAAATTCGTTTAGCACCTTATTTGGATCGTGTCACATTTGTTCATTCAAATTTCCGATATGTAAAAGATGAATTATTTAAATTAAATATCCATCAAGTAGATGGGATATTATATGACCTTGGTGTTTCTTCACCGCAGTTAGATACACCAGAGCGAGGTTTTAGCTATCATCATGATGCGCCGCTCGATATGCGAATGGACCAAACGTCTGAGTTAACAGCCTTTCATGTTGTTAATGAATGGTCGTTTGGAGATTTAGTTCGTATTTTCTTCCGTTACGGAGAAGAAAAATTTTCTAAGCAAATTGCTCGTAAAATTGAAGAAGCGCGTAAGACTGCGCCGATTGAAACGACGGGGCAATTAGTTGAGCTGATAAAAGAAGGAATCCCAGCAGCAGCAAGACGTAAAGGTGGACATCCTGCAAAACGCATTTTCCAAGCAATTCGTATTGCGGTTAACGATGAGTTAGGTGCAGCTGAAGACTCTCTCGTTGATGCGATTGAAGTAATTAAAGTTGGCGGTCGAATTAGTGTAATTACATTCCATTCTTTAGAGGATCGACTATGTAAAACGATTTTTAAAGAAGCGTCTTCATTACCTGATTTACCACCCAATTTACCAGTTATACCAGACTATATGAAACCAATCTTGAAGCTTGTAACGAGAAAACCGATATTGCCATCAGAAGAGGAGTTAGCGGTTAATAATCGTGCACGATCAGCGAAGCTTAGAGTCGCAGAGAAAATTAACGACAAGGGAAGTGAGTAAATGGCAGTACGTGTAAGGAAGCAGCAGCAACATATACAACAACCGACAGCGCCTCCGATTCCGCAAACACCTATAAAAAGTCGTAAAAAACCAAATCAAAAATTTGAAAAGCTCATGTTAATTTCTTTAGTATGTGTAATTGCAGTTCTCGCAGTATTCGTTTTAAACAATCAAGCGGCCATCCAAACGACTAGTATGGACATTCAAAAGGTAGAAGCAGAAGTAGAAGAAATAACTAGGCAGAACATAGGTTTAACAGTTCGTGTTAGTGAACTTTCTACATACGATAGCATTTGGAAGAAAGCCAAAGAACTTGGCCTTACTCAACATGTGCAGAATGTAAAGGTAGTGCCGGGCGAATGAAAAAAATGAAGTTTCGATTCCAATGGGGAGCCTTTCTGTTATTAGTATTTTATGGAGGGCTCTTTTTCCTATTATTCGCAAGAATGGTGTCAATACAAGTGACAGGAGAAGTTGAAGGTCAAGAACTTGCTGCTAAGGCTGCTGCGAAGTATCAAAAAGAAAGTGTCATTACAGCGGATCGAGGCAAAATACTCGATCGTAATGGCAAAATCATCGTGGAGGATACGCTGAGCTATCGTTTAGTTGCCGTTGTTAATCCGAAAGCGACGACAAATAAAAACAAACCAAGGCATGTAGTAGATCCAGAAAAAACCGCTGAAATTTTAGCTGATTATATTTCGATGGACGAAGAGGAAATTTATAATCGATTAACGAAATTGCAAGCCGATGGAGAAATCCCGTATCAGGTTGAGTTTGGTATTGCAGGTCGTGGTATTAATCATGAAGTAAAGACAGCTATCGATGAGGAAAAATTACCAGGTATTCTTTTCGTTAGTGATTCAAAGCGTTATTACCCAAATGGCGTGTTTGCATCTCATCTTATTGGCTTTGCTTTAAAGGAAAGCAGTAAGGATGGTAGTGTTGTGACAACGAAGGGGAAAATGGGACTAGAATACACATATGATAAAGAATTATCCGGTAAAAGTGGAAAAGTAGAATTTGAAACAGATAGACGCGGTTATTTGCTGCCCAGTAGTGAAAAAATGATTACGCCTGCAAAAGATGGCGATAATATTTATTTAACATTAGATAAAACAATCCAAAGTTTTTTAGAGGATGCAATGACAAGCGTAGCAAAAGAGTATAATCCTGAGGCGATGACAGCTGTTATAGCAGACCCGAAAACAGGGAAAATTTTAGCTATGTCACAAAGACCAACGTTTAACCCAGATACACGTGATGGCGAAAATATGAAATGGCTAAATGAAGCGATTGAAGAAACGATTGAGCCGGGTTCTACTATGAAAATCTTTACCCTAGCGGCAGCAATTGAAGAAGGTAAGTGGGCACCCAATGCGAAGTTTATGTCGGGGAGTTATACGGTTAAAGACCGAACAATCAGAGACTGGGAAAAGAATGGGTGGGGGTCAATCACTTATTTAGAAGGTTTCCAACTATCGGCGAATACAGGGATGGCTCATCTGCTAAAACTGATGGGTGATGATGTGTATTTAGATTACGTAGACAAATTCGGTTTTGGTAAAAAGACAGGTATTGACCTTCCGAATGAAGCGTCAGGCACAATTTTATCCAAGTACCCAATACAACGTGTAACAACGACATATGGGCAAGGTTCAACTGCAACACCAATTCAGTTAATGCAGGCGATGACGGCAATTGCAAATGACGGTAAAATGATGCAGCCATACGTCATCGATAAAATTGAAGATTCTTCAACGGGGAAAATACTTGAGCAACATAAGCCAAAGGTGAAAGGCGAACCTGTTTCAGCTGATACAGCAAAGCAAGTACGAGAAATTCTCGCTTCAACGTTGACAGCTGATTACGGGACGGCTACAGACTTTAAACTGGCTGAATATGAAGTAGCTGGAAAGACAGGTACGGCAGAAATTCCTAAACCAGGTGGAGGATACTACCGAGGGAATAATCATTACCTTTATTCATTTTTAGGGATGGCGCCGGTAGAAGATCCAGAGCTTATTATGTATGTATCTATAAAAAAGCCTAAGCTAAATGGTAAAAAAGGATCCGAGGCAGTTTCCGAAGTATTTAACCCTGTTATGCAAAATAGTTTAAAACATTTATCTGTAAATCCTGAAAATTCACCAACTGTTGAACAAACGACTATGAAAGATTATACAGGGAAAACAGCACAATCTATTCAGATGGAATTAGAAAGTAATGGTTTGAAGCCGGTTATAATTGGTGCTGGTGGAGAAATTATTGATCAGTATCCAAAAGCGGGACAAAAACAATTTAAGGGTAGTTTAGTATTTTTAAAGACAGCTGGAAATAGTATATTGCCATCATTCACGGATTGGTCATTGCGTAATTTACTTGTTTATAAAACAATGTCTAATCTCCCAATTGAAGTTGTAGGTGAAGGCTTTGCGACAAGTCAAAGTGTGTCTCCGGGCACGATCATTATGGATAGTGCACCAATCGTTGTTAAATTGAAAACACCAGCAGAAAGCTTCAATAAGGATGTAGAAGCAGATGCAGAAGGTCAAATTGATGAAGAAATAAATAATGGGGAAGAATAGTTACTGAATAGAAGTCCACTTCATTTCATACGTTGTAAAAAACAAGGTGTGATGTCGAATGAAGTGGATTTCTACCCATTCAAAAAAGCGTTTAAGAGTATTGTATGTTTTATTTATTCTCACTGCCTGTGCCATTTTTCTACGCTTAGTGTTTGTGCAAATCATTAATAATAAGGAATTGACGGAAAAGGCAGAGGCGAATTGGGATCGGGAAATTCCTTTTGCCAACGAACGAGGTCATATTATTGACCGTAACGGGGAAGTAATTGTATCAAATAGGTTAACACCAACATTGTATTTTATGCCTTCACAAAACGATAATGTAGAAGAAGCTGCATCGAAAATTGCAGAAGTTTTAGGTGTGAAACCGGATGGACTTTTGGAAAAGATGAAACAGAAAGCAAATTTAGTGAAGCTTGCGCCAGAAGGGAAAAATATTTCCTACGAAAAAGCTGTTGAAATACAAGGGTTACAAATTGATGGCTTGTATAGTGGGGTCGATTATTCGAGGTATTATCCGCAAGGTGCGTTATTGTCTCGCTTTCTTGGATTTACAGGTTATGATTCACAAGGATTAGCCGGTGTGGAGTATGAGTACGATAAGTATTTACAAGGGAATTCGTCGGCCATTCGTTTGTTCACAGATGCTAAAGGGAAAAATTTATCGAATGTAGATAGTGCGTGGAAGGCCGGAAAAGACGGTGCCACTGTTGAATTGACGATTGACATGCAGGTACAAAAAGTCGTTGAGCGAGAACTTTCACAGGCTATGAAAAAATACGATGCAGATCAAGCATTTGCAATCGCTATGAATCCAAACACAGGGGAAATTTTGGCTTTGTCTTCCTATCCGACATATCATCCAGAGCAATACTCAAAAGTGGATCCAGCAATTTATAATCGCAATTTACCAGTGTGGATGGCGTTTGAGCCGGGTTCTACATTCAAAATTATTACACTTAGTGCTGCGCTTGAAGAAAATGTAGTGGATTTAGAAAAAGAGCATTTTTATGACCCAGGATTTACAATGGTAGCAGGTGCAAGATTACGCTGCTGGAAGCGTGAAGGGCATAAAGACGAAACTTATTTAGAAGTAGTTGAAAATTCTTGTAACCCTGGCTTTATTGAAATGGGGCAACGTGTCGGTAGTAAAAAGCTAATGAAGTATATAAAAGATTTTGGTTTTGGTAAAGTAACAGGCTCAAATATTGCTGGTGAGTCTTCAGGTATTTTATTTTCTGAAGAAGGTTTTGGTCCAGTGGAGCACGCAACTACCTCTTTCGGGCAAGGTATATCGGTAACACCTATACAGCAAGTTCAGGCGGTCGCAGCAGCTATCAACGGTGGAAAACTATATACACCTTATGTTGTGAAGGAAATAGTAGATCCGAAAACGAAAGAAGTATTAGCTGAATCGAAAACGACGATGAAACGCCAAGTTATTCGTGAGGACACGTCTAAAAAAGTGCGTGAAGCGCTAGAGTCGGTTGTTGCAAATGGTTCGGGACGACACGCTTTTCGAGAAGGACTTCGAATCGGTGGTAAAACGGGAACAGCACAAAAGGTAGAAAATGGACGATATAAAGATGGCGAATATATAGTATCATTTATAGGATTTGCACCGGCAGATAATCCGCAAATTGTTGTTTATGTGGCCATAGATAACCCAAAGAAAGGGACGCAGTTTGGAGGCGTTATTGCTGCACCAATCGTAGGGCAAATTATTGAGGATACGGCAAAGCATGTTGGTATTAAAAAATCGACTAAACAATTAGAGAAGGAATATCGTTACGGAGATCCGCTAACTGTTCGTACACCGGATTTAATTGGTCAGACGGCAGATGATATTGCGAAACAGTATTATCCATTCCGTATTGAATGGCATGGTGAAGGGACGAAAATTGGGAAACAACTGCCTGAACCGAATGCTGTCATCGAACAAGATGGCATAATTCATGTATATTTAACAAAGTAATGTAATATAGCCTTTCAAATTATGGAAAGAACAACTATCATTATGAAGGATAGTATTAAATACATGAGGTGTCATCCCTTCTAAAGGGGGGACTTCATTTAAGGAAAAGTTAAACAAGATTTAAAGGAGATTTTTCAATGGAACTCGCAACAACGCTAACTATTTTAGCCATTTCATTTGTAGTAACAGTTATACTAGCACCAATAGGAATCCCACTACTTCGTCGTTTGAAGTTTGGGCAAAGTATTCGTGAAGAAGGTCCGCAATCGCATATGAAAAAAGCAGGTACGCCGACAATGGGCGGTATTATCTTTTTAATGTCCATTATTTTAACTACTGTGATTGTGGGCTTCTTTTTAGATTTGCTGACGACTCATACAACTGTGTTATTACTAGTACTTATTGGGTTTGGAATTATAGGGTTTTTAGATGATGGCTTAAAAGTGATTTTTAAACGAAATCTTGGCCTAACTTCAATTCAAAAATTGATTGGGCAAATAATTATTTCGGTAATTGTTTATTTATTATTGCATTTAGGCTTTTTTGAAACGTCAATTGCTATTCCATTTACAGATGTATCAATTGACCTAGGTATTTTCTATGTAGGATTTATCATATTCTGGCTTGTTGGGTTCTCTAACGCAGTAAATTTAACTGACGGCATAGATGGACTTGTTGCAGGAACAGCATCGATTGCGTTTGCAGCGTTTGGGGTTATTGCGTTATTTAATGAACAAGCGGATGTAGCGCTATTCGCATTTGCTGTGACAGGCGCACTATTAGGTTTTTTACTATTTAATGCGAATCCAGCGAAAATATTTATGGGTGATACAGGTTCACTTGCTCTTGGTGGCGCGTTAGCTATGGTATCCATATTAGTGAAAGCAGAGCTGCTATTACTGCTAATAGGATTAGTATTTGTTATTGAAACATTATCAGTTATTTTACAAGTGGGTAGTTATAAAATTCGAAAAAAACGTATCTTTAAAATGAGTCCAATTCATCATCATTTTGAATTGTCGGGTTGGTCAGAATGGAAAGTAGTACTTGTATTTTGGTCAACTGCATTAGCGGTAGCATTAATTGCAGTCTTATCGGAGGCGTTATTATGAAAAACTATACAGATTTACAGCATAAAAAAGTACTTGTTTTAGGTTTGGCGAAAAGTGGTGTGGCGGCAGCGGAAATATTACATGAACGCGGTGCTTTCGTTACTGTCAATGATTCGAAGCCTTTTGACGAAAGTCCAGATGCTCAAAATTTACTACAAAAAGGTATTACTGTCATTTGTGGTCGTCACCCGGAAGATTTACTTGATGAAGGTTTTGAACTAGTCGTTAAAAATCCAGGTATTCCTTATAGTAATAAAATTGTCGCAGATGCTATTAAGCGTGATATTCCAGTGTGGACTGAAATCGAGCTAGCTTATCTTATAAGTGATGCACCATTTATCGGTATTACAGGGTCAAACGGTAAAACGACAACGACAACACTTATTTTTGAAATGCTAGAAAATAGTGCTAGAAACCCGTTGATTGCAGGGAATATTGGGACCGTTGCTTGTGGTGTAGCAAAAGATGCAACGGAAGACAACATTATTGTAACCGAACTTTCATCATTCCAATTAATGGGTACACAAACATTTAAGCCGAAAATTGCTATTATGACGAATTTGTATGATGCGCATTTAGATTATCATGGCACGTTTGAAAGTTATGCAGATGCTAAATTTGGTGTAACACGCAATCAGGATGAAAATGATTACTTCATCTATAATGCAGACCAGCCGATTGTTGTAGGGTATGCAATGAACTCGAATGCAATAAAAGTGCCATTTACATTAAATGGGCGTGTACAGGAAGGTATCAGTGCTGATGACACAACGATTTATTGGCAAGGTGAACCTTACTTAGAACGCGCTAACATTGCATTACCAGGAAAACATAACCTAGAAAATATTGTAGCTTCTATTGCAGCATGTATTTTAGTAGGTTGTGACAAGGAAAAATTACAAGAAGTGTTAGCGAAGTTCGCTGGCGTTCGTCATCGTACGCAGTATGTTCGAGAATGGCAAGGACGTAAAGTTTATAATGATTCAAAAGCGACGAATTGCTTAGCGACGAAAAGTGCTTTAGACGCATTTAATGCACCTGTAATTTTATTAGCAGGTGGGTTAGATCGTGGTCATTCATTTGAAGAATTACGCCCATGTATGGGGCATGTTAAAGGTGTAGTAGCGTTTGGTGAAACAGGCTTACGCTTTGTAGAGTTTGCAAAATCATGTGGTGTACAGCAAGCAGTAATTGCTCAAAATGTTGAAGATGCTGTCCATTATGCTGCACCGATGTCTGCGGAAGGTGATGTAATTTTACTTTCACCGGCTTGTGCAAGCTGGGATCAATATGACAGTTTTGAAATTCGTGGAGATGTATTTATTGATGCTGTAATGAAGCTGTAATCTATCTGTAATTATTTTAGAATATACTGATGACAATGGAAGGATGCCTTTACTGAGAGGAAAAGAAAGCTATTTATTGCTTACGACGACGTTGTTGCTATCACTGATTGGTATTATTTTTGTTTATTCTGCGGGAACTTATTGGAGCGCGGTACATTATAGTGATAAAATGCCGTTTTATATGAAGCAAGGTATATATTTAGGTATTGGCTTAGTTGTTTTTTGGTTTACAGCACGTTTCAATAGTTTAAGAAATAAGTCGTTTTGGGTAATGGCTTATTGGGGTGCTATAGCGTTATTAGTATTAGTTCTAGTGCCTGGTATTGGGCTAGTTAGGAATGGCTCGCAAAGTTGGATTGGTGTGGGACCATTAACTGTTCAGCCAGCCGAGATTGCTAAAATCACCGTCATTATGTACTTAAGTTTTGTATTAGGAGAACATAAAACTGGTGAGAGAATTGTTAGGTTAAAGCATTTTTTGCTGCTACTATTACCAGTTGCGCTTATTATGTTGCAGCCGGATTTTGGATCAGTGTTTATATTAGTAGTGGCAGTCATGCTGTTACTGTTTGTAGCGGGTTATCCATTGAAATTGTATGCGATGTTCATGGTGCTTGGAATTGCAGGACTTACAACATTGATTGTGACCGCACCGTATCGATTGAAACGAATTGAAGCATTTATCGACCCTTGGGCGGCACCTTTAACAAGTGGCTTCCAAGCAGTACAATCATTAATGGCTATTGGGCCTGCTGGTCTTTTTGGACACGGCTTTGGTCAAAGTAGACAAAAGTTCCTATACTTACCGGAACCACAAAATGATTTTATTTTCGCTATTATTCTAGAGGAGATGGGTTTGCTTGGGGGGATTGTAGTTGTCGCACTCTTTGTTAGTTTGCTTTTTGGAGGCTATCGATTTGCTGTCCAAGCTCAAAACCGAGCATCCTATTATGCCATTATAGGACTCATTACAATGCTCACAATGCAAGCATTTTTGAATATTGCTGTTGTTATTGGTTTAGTGCCTGTAACGGGGGTTACTTTACCATTCATCAGCTATGGCGGTACATCTTTAATAACGATGTGGCTAATAATAGGGATTGTCTATAAATTGGCCAAACATCAGTAGTAGGGAAAGGAGGGAGTACAACACATTGGAAAAAATAATAGATATTGAAGAACGTATACCGACCTTAAAAAAAAGAAGGGTCAGAAGAACAAATCGGAAATTTTCCGTATTAATCGTAGTATTCATTTTTGTCCTGGCTGTACTCCTTTATTTTCAATCCCCGTATAGTGATATAAAGAACATCAATGTAAACGGGGCACAATTAGTTAGCGATAGCTATTACATAGAAGGAAGTACTCTAACAAAGGGACAATCTATGTGGGACTTCAAGGTGGCGGATGTTGAAAAAACACTAAAGCATGATAAATGGATAAAAAGTGTAGATGTGCAACGAAAATGGCTCCGTACAGTCAACATAGAAGTCAAGGAATGGAGGAAGGTGGCTTATTTAGAATCTGACTCAACGTATTACCCGTTGTTAGAAAATGGGGAGAAGTTTGAACAGCAAGACGTGAGTGCGCCAATTGATGCGCCAATTTTCGTTGGTTTTACTGACGAAAAAGTGATAGAAAAACTTGTCAAACAATTAGCGAAGCTCGAACCAGAAGTGCTTGCACTCGTTTCTCAAATTAATACAAATACAGCTTCTCTTGATCCAAATGCAATCAAGCTATTTATGAATGATGGCTATGAAGTACGAGCGATCATATCGACGTTAGCGAATAAAATGAATTATTATCCTTCAATGGTAGTCCAACTAACGGAAAAGGAAAAAGGAATCATTGATTTGGAAGTAGGTTCGTTTTTTAGACCGTTTAATGATGAATATAATCAGCTGGATTTGCAAATAACAGATAAGGACAGTGAAGTCGATTCCTCAGCGCAAGACGGCGAACAGGAAAAAACTGTTGAAGGGGAAGTGGCCGAGGATGAACAACAAGAAGACTAACAAAGGGAACCTTTTTTCCAGAAAACAGTTTGTTATGTTATTGGTTTGTATTACTACTGGCTTTATGATCGGGTATTCCTATAATCTAACAAAAGATAACCGCACGCAAAGTGCCAAAAACTCTGAGTTTTTTGTACAAGAAGATTTGTACCGCGAAGAAATAATTGAGCAGCAAGAACGCAATAAAGAGCTTGCAAAAGAGGCGAATAGCCTACAAGAGCAAATTCGAGATTATGAAAAGTCATTTGCTTCAAGTGAAGAAGAATATGAGAAGCTTGTGGACGAGGCAGAGGATTTGCGGCTGCTATTGGGAGATTTACCTGCAGAAGGCAAAGGGGTTCGGGTTACTTTACAAGATGCCGATTATGATCCAACATCTGCAAATCCAAATGATTATATTGTTCATGAAAGCCATGTATTTAAAGTGATAAATGAGCTGAAAATATCAGGGGCGCAAGCGATTGCGATAAACGGTCAACGCTTAAGGGCTAACTCATATATTCAATGTACAGGCCCTGTAATTACAATAGATGGTAAACAGCATGGTGCGCCATTTGTCATTGAAGCGGTAGGTGAGCCAGCTACATTAAATTCTTCTTTAGCAATAAAGGGAGGTATTTTGGATCAGCTGACCAATGAAAACATTGTTGTGACATTGGAAGAACATCAAAAATTGTTTATGGAGAAAGTAAAAGTAGGAAGCTAGTACGCTACGTTTAGGAGGGGGAATTTTGAAAAGAAATGCATATACCCGAATAACGATTGTGCTATTTATCATAGGTATAATGATGGCTGTGCAATATAATACGATTCAAAAGCCAACGGAGCGGGATACACGAGATGTTTGGGCTCTAAGGGAAGAACTGTCAGAAGAGAAAAAAAGACACTCTACGCTACTAGCAGAAATTCGTACTTTAACTGAAGTAGTTAATCGCTATGAACAATCGGCAGACGAGAATCCTAAAGTTGTGATAGGTGAGACAATCGAACGTTTAAAGGGACAAGCTGGACTTTCTACTATTACGAGTCCTGGCGTGAAAATACGTATCGAACCCGCACAGGAGTTAATCGAAATGGGGTACGAAGTTAAAGAGCTTTCACCAGACTTACTGATTCAAATAACAAATGCTTTGTTTAAAAGTGAAGCGATCAATGTTTCAATTGGTGGCAATAGAGTTGTTCAAACGACAGCTATTCGAGATATTAATGGAGAGACAACGGTGAATGGAGAGCCATTAAATAGTCCACCATTTGACATTTTAGTAGGAACGGAATCATACGATGCAGCCAAACAAATTTATAACTCATTACAAGCATCGACTTTGGCTGATTCATTTTATTTAGATAATTTCGATTTAATTATTGAAGAACCAACAGATCAGCTAACAATTACTGCATTCGATAATCCGTTGACGAATGACTACTTAACAGAAGTCAAAAAAGGAGAGTAAGTTATGTGGCTACCATTCCTAGGCTTAGTATTAGGTGTTGCACTTGGATTATTAACAAACATCCAAATCCCGATAGTCTATGAAAACTATTTATCGATTGCAGTATTAGCTGCGTTAGATACACTTTTTGGCGGAATACGAGCACAATTACAGCAAGTGTATGATGATAAAGTCTTTGTCTCGGGTTTTTTCTTTAATATCGCTCTTGCGGCGGGCTTAGCATTTTTAGGTGTACATCTAGGTGTAGATTTATACTTAGCGGCTATATTTGCTTTTGGTGTTCGTTTATTCCAAAATATAGCAATTATTAGGCGGGTTTTATTAACAAGATGGGACGAGAAACGTCACAAGAAGAACACAACACTTTAAAATAGTAGAAAAAATAGTTGAATCTATCGATTTACTTAGACATTATGCAGAATTTACAATAGAATGAAACTAGGAGTATTTTTCAAGGAGGTGCAGCTAATTGAATCAACAAGAGCTATATATTTCGCTAGATATTGGGTCGTCCTCTATCAAAGTATTAATAGGTGAAATGAACGGCGCTCAATTACACGTTATTGGCGTTGGTAGTGTGAAATCAAATGGTATTAGAAAAGGTGCTATTGTTGACATTGATGCAACAGTTCAATCGATTCGAAAAGCAGTAGAACAAGCAGAGCGTATGACTGGCTTTAAAATCGAAGAAGTTGTTTTAGGTGTCCCAGCAAATCAAACTATTTTACAAACTGTCAAAGGTGTAGTAGCAGTAAATAGTGAAAATAGAGAAATTACAGATGATGATTTGGATCGTGTAGTTGAGTCTGCACAAGTCATGTCTATTCCACCGGAGAGAGAATTAGTCAATATTATTCCAAAACAATTCATTGTGGATAATTTAGATGAGATTAAAGACCCACGTGGCATGATAGGCATTCGACTTGAGATGGACGCAACAATGATTACGACGTCCAAAACACTTTTACACAATGTACTTCGTTGTGTTGAACGTGCAAATTTGAGCATTAGAGAAATTTACCTTCAACCGTTAGCTGCAGGATTCTTTGCTTTAACAGAAGATGAAAAAAATCAGGGAACTGCCTATATTGATTTGGGCGGTGGCTCGACAACAATTACTGTTTTTGAAGATGGAATTTTAACACATACTGGTGTCATTCCAGTAGGTGGCGATCATATTACAAAAGACTTGTCGATCGTGTTAAAAACGCCAACTGAACAAGCAGAGCAAATAAAACAACAATTTGGACATGCATTTTATGATGATGCATCTGATGAAGAATTGTTTGAAGTTCCAATTGTTGGCACGGATTCAAAGGATCAGTATAGCCAACGTTATATTTCAGAAATTATTGGTGCTCGATTAGAGGAAGTTTTTGAGCTAGTAATTGATGAATTAGCACGTTTAGGTGTTCGTGATTTACCAGGTGGCGTGGTTTTAACTGGTGGCGTTGCAAAACTTGAAGGGATTGCACAGCTTGCCCGCCAAGTTATGCAAACACGTGTTAGAATTTATACACCAGATTATATCGGTGTTCGAGAACCTTCATATACGACAGCAGTAGGACTTATTCGTTACGCTTATTTAGAAGATGATTTTTATGGAAAGAGTGCAATGACACAAGTGCCTGAATATGCGTCTGTAGGTACTCAGGCAGTTTCTCAAAAAAAACAGGAACAATATACAGGACCTTCAGAAAATAAAGGCAGTGTGATCGGGAAAGCTAAAAAATTATTTGATAAGTTTTTTGACTAATTTTGATGCGTAATGGTTCTTAAAGAGTCAAGTTACCGTAGGAGGAAAAGGAATGTTAGAATTTGATACAAGTGTTGATCAACTAGCTGTAATTAAAGTAATTGGTGTTGGTGGCGGCGGTAACAACGCAGTTAACCGAATGATTGAACATGGTGTACAAGGTGTTGACTTTATCGCAGTGAACACAGATTCACAAGCTTTGAATTTATCTAAAGCAGAAGTGAAATTGCAAATTGGTACAAAGCTTACACGTGGTTTAGGTGCAGGAGCAAATCCAGATGTAGGTAAAAAAGCTGCTGAAGAAAGTCGTGAACAATTAGAAGAAGTATTACGTGGTGCGGATATGGTATTTGTTACTGCGGGTATGGGTGGCGGTACTGGAACTGGTGCAGCTCCTGTCATTGCTCAAATTGCACGCGATTTAGGTTCATTAACTGTAGGTGTAGTAACACGACCATTCACTTTTGAAGGCCGTAAGCGTCAAACACAAGCAGTTGGTGGTATCGGCGGCATGAAAGAAGCAGTTGATACGTTAATCGTTATTCCAAATGATAAATTACTACAAATTGTAGATAAAAGCACGCCAATGCTTGAAGCATTCCGTGAAGCTGATAATGTACTTCGCCAAGGGGTACAAGGTATTTCAGATCTTATCGCAACACCGGGCTTAATCAACCTTGACTTTGCTGATGTAAAAACAATTATGTCAAACAAAGGCTCTGCATTAATGGGTATAGGTATAGCTTCAGGAGAAAATCGCGCTTCAGAAGCAGCTAAAAAAGCAATTTCAAGTCCACTTCTTGAGTCATCAATTGATGGTGCAAAAGGTGTATTAATGAATATTACTGGTGGCTCAAACTTAAGTTTATTTGAAGTACAAGAAGCGGCAGATATCGTAGCAACAGCTTCTGATGAAGAAGTAAATATGATTTTCGGTTCTGTTATTAACGAGAACTTGAAAGATGAAATTATTGTCACAGTTATCGCAACAGGTTTTACAGAAGAGACAGGTGGTCAACGCAATACAGTACGCCCATCAAATAATGCAAACAATCGTACAGCTGCCCCGCAGCAAGCGACGATTCGTGAGCAACGTCAAGATGTGCATGCTGCGGGGCAAGAGCCTGTTCGTCAAACTCAACAGCAAAGCCAAGTACAAGATGATATGTTAGAAGTTCCAGCGTTTTTACGTAATCGCAAAAACCGAGGATAATAGAGAAGCTAGGGTGTTTGCTAACTATTATGAAGTGAAGAACTCTAGCGTGATAAACTTCTGATTTATATAAAAGCGCACGTATTTTACATTGTAAAATACGTGCGCTTTTTTGCATATAATGTATCTTTTAGTACTAGAATCGGGGATAACACACAGTAAGCGAAGTGAAAATATAGCCTGGGAGCGTGGTTTACTTACTCTCGAATCAGAGCTCATTACTCCCGAAAGCCAATTTTTCATGTCGAAGTGAAAAAGAAAGTTAGTTTGATCAGAAAAATTTGGTTTTCTCTAAAAAGAGTATAGATTTTTTGCTAGTAGTCTAATGTAATAATGGCATATTGGAGAGAAACTAGGCTGAATTTGTCGTAAAGGGAATTGGGCATTTTAAAAAGTGGTTAGTATGGCAGAAAAGGTCGATTAAACGAACCGAATAGTAGGCTGTCCTATTTTATGAATCATCGTCGAAAGTAGGGGATGGCATTTGATGAAAGCGCCTAGGAGGTAAGGAAATTACCCCCGTAATATGGTGATGCACCTATTTTATTGTTATAAATTCATTTTTTTTGTCAAAAAGTTTTTCGCTGTTTCGACTATGGTTTGACATTATTTGTACAGCTAGCGTGATAAATTACTTTATAGGGGGCGGCTATAATGTATGGGGAATGGCTTGTGCTCATTAGTACAGTATATAATTTTTTAACATTATTATTTACAGCAAAAGTGACAGGCTATCATGTACGTTTGCGAAAATTACTAGTTAGTTCTTTTAGTAGTAGTTTAGTGGCTGTTCTCTTTGGACAAACAATTGTTGGTAGTGTTGTTAGTCTGATTTTATTAATAGGGCTAGCATTTGATTTTAAATTTAGTAGTTTTCGAAAACAGGGTCCAATCGTCGTAATTGCAACAGTAGCAGTTGGTGGATTGTTAACGGCAATTCAACCGTATTTGAAAAGTCTTTCATTGAAGCAATTTTTCATTATTTGTATTGTATTAGCGATTTGTCTATTAGTAGTTTTTGCTAAGCAATGGCACTTTGTGAAAAAAGAACAAATTAGCAATCAATTTGTACGTGAAACGAACTTAACTATTTTTAATACGGTCATTCCTTTAAAAGCATTTATTGATTCAGGAAATCAATGCCAAGAACCGATGTCTGGTAAGCCCGTACATTTTATATCCTATGAAGCTGTACGTAAACATTTGCCAGAAAATTTAGAAAAGTCGTTATCAGAGTGGCAACAAGCTGAGCCATATAACGTATCGATGTTCGATCGTGAAAGTCAGCAAGTGATCCGTTTTATTCGATTAAGTACGGTTCAACAGCGTGATGCGGTTGTGCTCGGTTTTCGATTCGAAAAGTGGCACCTACTAGGTGAGCTACCACTAATCATCAAAGAAGAGTACGTTGTGTTTACAAAAATGGCTCGTCAATTTCCACAGAGCACGTCAGCAATTTTGCATTTTTCAGCGCTTTCACAATAAACATAGAGGGGGAAATCTATTGCTTCTGAGGCTATTAAATAGCTTGAAAAAATTATGGGGTAAGTTTCGTAGAAGTGAGACGTACTATATAGGGGGACATGATTCATTGCCAGTGCCATTAAATCGTGAAGAAGAAGTTATAGTGATTGAATCCTTTATGAATGGGGATTTAAATGCAAGAGATACTTTAATTGAACGTAATTTACGCCTCGTTGTGTATATTGCTAGGCGATTCGATAATACGGGTACACCCATAGAGGATTTAATAAGTATCGGATCTATCGGCTTAATAAAAGCGATTGAAACATTTAATACAGATAAAAATATTAAGCTTGCGACATATGCTTCACGTTGTATTGAAAATGAAATTTTAATGCATCTTCGAAAAACAAGTCGTATGAAAGGGGAAGTATCCCTTGACGAGCCATTAAATTCAGATGCAGATGGTAATGAGCTATTACTTTCGGATATTTTAGGTACAGAAGAGCATATTATTTTAGACAATGTAGAAAAGAAAATTGAACGCCAGCATATGTTTCATGCCATTAATTTACTTGGTAAGCGTGAAAGATATATTATGGAATGTCGCTTTGGATTGAATGGGAAAATTGAAATGACACAAAAAGAAGTGGCAGATCATCTTGGTATTTCACAATCTTATATTTCTCGATTAGAGAAAAAAATCATTCAAGACTTACGTGAAAATTTAAATCAACCTATTTCATAATATGGAAGCGGTCATATTTTCTACCTAAAATTGGTCGTGATTGAAGTGCATATTCTTTTTTCTTCCGGACAAACTGATGAAACGGTTTAGTCAGAGAATAACATCCGGAGGAATCGAATATGAGAACAAAAGTAGATCTTTGTGGGGTAGATACATCGACTTTGCCAATTTTGAAGCATGAGGAAATGAGAGCACTTTTCGTAAGATTGCAAGATGGTGAAACTGAAATACGTGAACAACTTGTGATGTGCAATCTAAGACTTGTTTTGAGTATAGTTGGCCGATTCGCTTATAGAGGTGAGCAGGCAGATGATTTATTTCAAGTAGGTTGTATCGGTTTAATGAAAGCGATTGATCACTTCGATTTGAAGCATAATGTGAGATTTTCAACATATGCTGTACCAATGATAATCGGAGAGATTCGTCGTCACTTACGTGATCATCATGCACTTAGAGTGTCAAGATCATTGAGGGACATTGCGTACAAGGCGATGCAAGCGAAAGAACAATGGATTAATGAAAAATTATATGAACCGACAATCGAGGAAATTGCACAAGTGATTGAAATGAAAAAAGAGGATGTATTGTTTGCACTTGATGCAATTCAAGATCCCGTTTCATTACAGGAGCCCATTTATGCTGATGGGGGCGATGCAGTGTATATGATGGATCAACTGCGAGATGATTGCGTATCTGAAGATCAATGGGTTGCTTATGTTTCCGTAAAGGAAAGTTTGCAAAAATTAGATATACGCCAACAAATGATATTAGCAAAACGTTTTTATTTTGGAGAGACTCAAACCGAGATTGCAAAGGAACTTGGGATTTCACAAGCCCAAATTTCTCGTTTAGAGAAAAATGCAATCGAAACTATGCAGAAAGATTATAAATAATCATTTAAAGTGCGCACTGGCTTAGACGGTGCGCATTTTGTATAGGAGGGATTCATAGTGCGATTTTCAGTATTGCAACAAAAAGAAGTAATTGAAGCGGGGAATGGGCGGTTTTTAGGCTATGTGGTAGATGCAGAGGTTGCAAAGGATACTGGTCATTTAACTGCTTTTATGATTGCGGAGCCAAAAAAATACCTTGGATTGTTTTCAAGTGAAGAAGCAATACTGAAAGTGGCCATGCAAGATGTACTCGTCGTTGGAAAAGATGTCATATTAGTAAGATCACTTTCGTAATAGGTCACTCTATTTATTGATAAATGCTTCATAGCTTGATACAATATAGGAAACTAATGTTGTAAAGTTGGGGAAAAAGTGACTAAAATTTCTGCAAAATTAGCAAATATTAATAATAAAATTCAAGCAGCACTTGAACGTGTCCAAAGAAATGCCAATGATGTTCATATTATCGCTGTTACGAAAGAAGTTTCAGTTAGCAGAACAGTAGAAGCAATTGAGGCAGGACTTGTGCATCTAGGTGAAAACCGCCCAGAAGGCTTGAAAAACAAAACAGAAGCAATTCAAAAGCAAGTGTACTGGCACTATATAGGCTCATTACAAACACGTAAAGTTAAGCAGGTTATTGATGAAATTGAGTATTTACATTCATTGGACCGAATTAGCTTAGCAGAAGAAATTGAAAAAAGAGCAACGAAGCAAGTAAAATGCTTTGTACAAGTGAATGTGTCAGGAGAAGAGTCAAAGCATGGACTAACACCTGATTTAGTCTTACCATTTATTGAATCATTACAGGATTATAAGAAAATTGAAGTAGTCGGTTTAATGACGATGGCTCCAAACACAGATGATGAAGCCACTATTCGTACTGTTTTTCGTAAACTAAAACAATGTCAACAGGAAATAGCCGAGAGAGCATTAGCGCATGCACCTTGCACCCAATTATCAATGGGAATGTCCAATGATTTTGAAATTGCAGTAGAAGAAGGTGCTACATTCGTTCGAGTTGGAACGGCTCTTGTTGGAAATGAAAGAGGGGACCAGGATGAGTATGAAAAACAAAATTAAGAATTTCTTTTATTTGGAAGAATTTGAAGAAGAAATCACACAAGCTCCTACTCAAAGTAAACAACAGCAACCCGTACAGCAACAGCCAATCCAACAAATGAAAACGAAAACAATGCAAAAAGATCGAAAGTCACCAGTCAATGACGTTACAGCACAAAATAATCTTGTAAGTTTACAAGCCGCAGTAGCATCGAAAGGTTCCAAGGTAGTATTAGTTGAACCTCGCGTATATGCTGAAGCACAAGATATTGCTGAACACTTAAAAAATAAACGTGCGACAATTGTAAACTTACAACGAATCGAACGTGAACAAGGCGTAAGAATTGTCGATTTTTTAAGTGGTACTGTGTATGCATTAGGTGGAGATATTCAACGCATAGGTAAAGATATTTTCTTATGTACACCAGATAATGTTGAAGTTTCAGGTGAAATTACGAATTATTTACTAGACGATATTTAAAGAGCGAGGATTGTAGTATATATGTTTATTTATCAAGTGATGGGTTATGTTCAAATGGCATTTTACGTGTATTCGTTAATGCTAGTAGGCTATATATTGATGTCTTGGGTGCCAGCTGCACAAAATTCATCAATTGGTCGTATGTTAGAAAAAGTATGTGAACCTTATTTAGGGATTTTCAGAAAAATAATTCCGACAATCGGTATGATCGATATTTCACCAATTGTTGCTATTTTCTTATTAAGATATATTCAAACAGGCGTTTTAATCGTCATTGAAAAGATCTATTTAATGTTCTAATTGTTTCATCACAAAACGATGGTGCTGAACCGAATATATTACGTGTGGAAATTGGATAGTAGAGAAAAAGAATTTGCGATACACTACCGAAAAGTCGGTGGAAAACGAGCAAATTCTTTTTCTAATAATAAAAATTAGCAGGTGTGTTGATTAGGGAGATATTGGGATGTTATTTAACGTGAAACTGATTGTTTCTTATTTTACGTTTCAGTATGTCACGATATTTTGCTAGTTGATTGTAGCGGAGGGTTGCTCGCCCCGCGGAAAGCGAGCAACTCGTAGCGGAAATCAACCTACTGCTTCAATTGTTGATGGTGGAAATTGAATAATCAAAACACTTAAAAAATTAGTTCGCTCAATATGATAATGTGGAGCCAATCTTTTAGCAGAAAAGTGGTCTGAAATGAGGGAGTTTTGATGGAACATTTAGTGCAACATTTTCGTAAAGACGAACAAGCCTTCATAGAACAAGTAATTAGCTGGCAAAGGGAAGTAGAAGATCGTTATGCTGCTAAGCTAACTGATTTTTTAGACCCAAGACAGCGTTTTATTGTGAAGTCGATTATCGGTCAAAATGATGACTTACAAACAGCAAGTGCAGGGGTGTTTGACGAATCGGAAAGAAAGCGAATGCTCATCTATCCATCCTATTTTGAACCACAAGAAGCGGATTACTTGATGGATGTATTTACTATTCAATATCCGTCTAAATTTGTGCAGCTTCGTCACCCAGATGTATTGGGCGCACTTCTTTCATTGGGCTTAGATCGCTCTAAGTTTGGTGATATTCGTGTCAATGAACAGCAAGTGCAATTTGTCGTATCTACTGAAGTTGCTGACTATGTTCGACTACATTTGACGGGTATTGGCAAAGTGAAAATTCATATAGAAGCAATTAAAAGTTCAGAGACACTTATTCAAAATGAGGATGAATGGTTTGAAGAATCGCATACAATTTCCTCGATGCGATTAGATGTAATTTTATCGACGGTACTTACTATTTCAAGACAAAAATCACAAATGCTCATTACTGGTAAAAAGGTGAGGGTGAATTGGACTGAAAGAGAATCAGTTTCCTTTGAGCTACAAGAAGGGGATATATTATCTGTTAGAGGTTTTGGTCGACTAAAAGTAATTATGACTGAAGGGCGTACAAAAAAAGATAAAATTCGCCTGCAAATAGGACGTTTAGTACAAAAAACGTGATTAAACAATAATTTCCACTAAAAAATAATGTCAAGTCGTGCGAACAATTGTATAATAAAGAAAGTATAACGATATATGTAAAGGAGAGAAGGACCGTATGCCATTATCACCTATTGATATACATAATAAAGAGTTTACGAAGTCTTTTCGTGGATATGCGGAAGATGAGGTAAATGAATTTTTAGATCAAATTATTAAAGACTATGAAATTGTTTTGCGTGAGAAGAAAGAATTAGAGACACAGCTGAAAATGTCGCAAGAGCAAGTGGGGCATTTCAACACACTTGAAGAAACATTGCAACGCTCAATTATTGTCGCGCAAGAGGCGGCAGATGAAGTGCGACGTAACTCTCAAAAAGAAGCGAAACTTATTGTTAGAGAAGCGGAGAAAAATGCTGATCGACTTGTCAATGAAGCACTAACAAAAGCACGCAAAATTACAATCGAAATTGATGAGTTGAAAAAGCAATCTAAAGTATTCCGTAATCGTTTTAAAATGTTAGTTGAAGCACAATTAGACTTATTAAACACAGATGATTGGGAACACTTATTACAATATGATGTGAAACTAACAGATATTCAATCGACTGTTGAAGATCCAGGAGAACAATGCGAGTAACGATTGTTGTAATAGGAAACAATTAAGCTTGACTGTATCCGCTTGTTTTCATATACTTTGTAACAGTAGATTATTTTTTTGGATAAATGAATAGTAAAACCATACAAGCGATGATGGAGACAGTAAATGTTAGCAGTAGAATTAGCGATTCAGGGATAGTGTAAGCCTGAACAACACAACTAACAGTGAAAATCACTCCTGAGCTAAATGACTGAACATTGTTTACTTCTATGCAATCAGTAAGTGATTTCGTGGCGCACGACGTTAATGTGCTTTCAAGAGGTAGTACAATCATATGTACTGCAACTAGGGTGGTACCGCGAGTTCAAGCTTCTCGTCCCTTTTAGGGATTGAGGGGCTTTTTTATCTTCATTCAGCAAAATACTTCCATCTCTATAGATGGTGAGAGGAGTTTATTTTTGGCTTTTTTCAGTGGGTGTCTAAACGCCGGCTGAATGAAGATAAAGCCTCCAGCGGATGTCACAGATTTTGAAAGGAGTAAATATAGGATGTTAGCCTAAGTTCGTCGCATCCATGCGACAACGGCTAACTAACCTACGTCGTGCAGGCCTAAGCACAATTCAAAATCTGGACGCAATTACGCGAGGCGTAATTGATTGGTTTCATCACTAACTGAACAATAATAAAGGAGGAATTATAATGGTAGAGTATAAAGAAACGTTATTAATGCCGAAAACAGATTTCCCGATGCGTGGAAATTTACCTGTAAATGAACCAAAAATGCAAGAGAAATGGAACGAGATGGACATTAACAAGCTGCAAATGGAGCGTACACAAGGACGTCCAGAGTTTGTTTTACATGATGGTCCTCCGTATGCAAATGGTGATATTCATATTGGGCATGCTTTAAACAAAGTGTTAAAAGATATGATTACACGCCACCGTTCAATGTCTGGTTTCCATGTGAATTACGTGCCGGGTTGGGATACACATGGTTTACCAATCGAGCAGGCACTAACGAACAAAGGTGTTAAGCGTAAGGAAATGTCAATTGCAGAATTCCGTAAGCTTTGTGAAGAATATGCATATGAACAAGTTGAGCGTCAAAGTACACAGTTCCGTCGTTTAGGTGTTCGTGGTGATTGGGAAAATCCATACATTACATTAAAGCCCGAGTTTGAAGCACGCCAAATTGAAGTATTCGGTAAAATGGCTGAAAAAGGCTATATTTATAAAGGTTTAAAACCGGTTTATTGGTCTCCTTCTTCAGAATCAGCATTAGCTGAAGCTGAAATTGAATACCAAGACAAAAAATCACCATCTATTTATGTAAGCTTTAAAGTGAAAGATAGCAAAGATATCATTCCAGCTGATGCTAAATTCATCATTTGGACGACGACACCTTGGACAATTCCAGCAAACCTTGGGATTTCTGTACACCCTGAATTTTTATATGCTGTTGCACAAGTGGCAGATGAAAAATTCATCGTGGCAAAAGAATTACTTGAAACAGTAGCTAGTACACTAGAGTGGGAAAGCTATGAAGTTGTACAAGAAGTTAAAGGTGCTGACTTAGATCGTGTTGTAGCGAAGCATCCAATTTACGACCGTGATTCATTAGTAATGGTAGGTGAGCATGTAACTGCTGAAGCGGGTACGGGTTGTGTTCATACAGCACCTGGTCATGGTGAGGATGACTACCAAATTGGTAAACAATATGGTTTACCTGTATTAAGCCCAGTTGATAATCGTGGTTGCTATACGGATGAAGCACCTGGATTTGAAGGTCTATTTTATGATGATGCGAACAAAGTCATTACACAAAAATTAGAAGAACTAGGCGCACTTGAAAAACTTACATTCTTCACACACTCGTATCCACATGACTGGCGTACGAAAAAGCCGGTTATTTACCGTGCGACACCACAATGGTTTGCTTCTGTAGAAGCGTTCCGTGAAGAGTTATTACAAGCTATTCGCCAAACAACTTTCACACCTGCATGGGGAGAAACACGCCTGTTCAATATGATTCGTGATCGTGGTGACTGGTGTATTTCTCGTCAACGTGCTTGGGGTGTGCCAATTCCAATTTTCTATGCAGAAAACGGGGAGGCCATTATTACACCTGAAACAACGAAGCATGTGGCAGAGTTATTCCGTGTAAATGGCTCTAATATTTGGTTCCAAAAAGAGGCGAAGGAACTTCTTCCAGAAGGATTCACTCACCCTGATAGCCCGAATGGTCAATTCTCAAAAGAAACAGATATTATGGATGTTTGGTTCGACTCTGGTTCATCTCACCAAGGTGTCTTAACAGAGCGTGGTATTAAATATCCAGCTGATCTTTACTTAGAAGGATCGGATCAGTATCGTGGTTGGTTCAACTCTTCATTAATTACAAGTGTTGCTATTAGTGGGCATGCACCGTACAAAGGTCTACTATCACATGGTTTCGTGTTAGATGGTGATGGTCGCAAAATGAGTAAATCATTAGGGAATGTTATTATTCCTGAAAAAGTGATGAATCAATATGGGGCAGATATTTTACGTTTATGGGTAGCTTCTGTAGATTACACAGCTGATGTGCGTATTTCTATGGATATGTTAAAGCAAGTATCTGAAATGTACCGTAAAATCCGTAATACATTCCGTTTCTTACACGGGAATGTTGCAGATTTTAACCCACAAACGGATCGTGTTGCTTATGCTGATTTAAGAGAAATGGATCAGTATGTATATATGCGTTTGCAAGATACTCTTAAAACAGCTCATGCTGCTTATGACCGTTACGATTTCGCATCTGTTTATCATGCGGTGAACAACTTTGTGGCTGTTGAGTTATCTTCATTCTACTTAGATATCGCAAAAGACGTTGTTTATATCGAAGGGCATGACAATAAAGACCGTCGTGCAATGCAAACAGTAATGTACGATACGTTAATGACGTTATTAAAAGTAATGACACCAATCATCCCGCATACGACAGATGAAATGTGGGCTTACTTAGATGTGGAAGAAGCTTCTGTTCAATTAACAGATTTCCCAGAAGTAGACGAACAAGCGAACTTCGAAAGTCTACGTGCGAAATGGGCAAATATTATCGCAGTACGTGATGATATTTTGAAAGCACTTGAAGAGGCACGTAATGCAAAAACAATCGGTAAATCTTTAGAAGCCAAAGTGACTATTTATGCGAAAGAAGATATCGTGGCATTATTAAATGATGCAAACATCGACTTTGCACAACTTTCAATTGTTTCTGCATTTGAAATAGCTACACTTGACACAGCTCCAGCAGAAGCACTAGCGCTTGAACACGTGTCAATCGTAGTTGAAAAAGCTGAAGGCGAAAAATGTGAACGCTGCTGGTCAATTTCTGAAACAGTTGGTTCTAATGTGGCACAACCTACAGTTTGTGCGCGCTGTGCAGAAGTAGTCGAAAACTATTACGCATAAGCCATTTATAACAAAAATAGCTCCAGCCATTAATGTGGTTGGAGCTATTTTTTATAAAGAATATATAAGTTTTTTACAAGTGTCCTTACGGCCCGTGACTTTCCGTTCCAGGCGGACGCATTTCGCGGGCACGGCTTCAATCTCCTCGTCACTTACGTTCCTGCGGGGCTTTCCGCTCGTGCTGTTCCCGCAGAAGTCGCCGCCTTGCACTCCAAGTCACTTTTATAAATAGAAAAGCTAATATAAATTGAACAATCACTTGCGAAATGTGTGTTTTGTAGGAGAAGGGGAAATTATTGGCTCACCACTACAGTAAAGAATTGATTTTATAATGCTGGTTGATTGGAGTGAAGGCTGTGCGACTCCTGGGGGATTAGCGTCCCAGATGAGATCCTGGGTGCTGCGCATAGCGAGTGAAGCGGCTCATCGGACGCCCCCGGAAAGTGCACAGCCGGAACGGAAATCAACCCCAGGTGATGCTGATGAGTTAAAACATCCGGTTTATTTTATAGGGCTGCCTGGTCATAACGAAGGAGATTCGAAATTTGAATTATGCAATGTGAATGCGAAAATAATCATTGTATGTATGAAAAGAGAGTAGATGTACATGATAAAATAAATGGATAGTATGATGAACGAGTAATTCTACATGAAAACCACACCTTTGCTTAGCTGTTTAACTAGATTCGTGAATGGTAAGTTGGAAAAAACTAACTCTATGTAGGAGGAAACACTATGTACGTTACGATTGAATGGATTTATAAAACGCCGAAAGGGACAGAGACTATGTTTCGTTCCGACGAAATGCTAGCGATAAAAGGTGTGCTGATGGCAGAGGATATAGAAAGAACTGGGAGAGCTAAAAACATTGTCTTTATTGATAGTTTAAATACTAGATGGACCGTGAAAGAAATGAAAAAATATTTAAAAGAAGTTGAAACGGACCCCCATCATATTACAGTTTATTTTGATGGGGGATTTGATCGTTCTACTAATACATCAGGATTAGGCTGTGTTATTTATTTTGAACAAAATGGAAAGTCATATAGATTAAGAAGAAATGCGCCTTCAGCAGAGCTTAAATCGAATAATGAGGCCGAGTATGCTGCGTTAAACTTAAGTATAGTGGAGTTAGAACTATTGAATGTACATCATATGCCAGTATGTTTTATCGGAGATTCGCAAGTTGTCATCAATCAGATGACCGATGAATGGCCAGTGCTCGAAAATGGTTTGGCGAGTTGGGCAGATCGAATCGACAGTAAGCTGAAAGAGTTAGGCATTCAACCAGAGTTCAAGCTCGTCCCGCGAAAAGAAAATGTTGAAGCGGATAAGCTGGCAACGCAAGCACTGAATGGTATTGAAATTACAGGAATGATTGTACTCGGAGCCGATTAGTTAAGTGAAAATAACGAAAGAGGCTTTTTACTGGCCTCTAATTTTTTTTGCTTAAAATTCGCGTACTATCGAACTATAAACTAGAAGCTTTGCGAATGTATATAGATGTTTGATAAACTAATGAATAATTGCTAGTGTGAATGACTAGTGCGAAAACAATATGGGCATATAGAAAAGAGCGAAAGAGTTTATGAAAATTATTCAAATGGATAAAAAATATCCGGAAGATTGGGTCCGTGTATTAAATCATATAGCAAATTTATTTTTTGAGGATTCAAAGTTGAAAGTAGATGTCGATGAAGCAGACATGTCTGTTTCGCTATCATATGAAGTGAAGCCAGATTTTTCTGTTCAATCAAGTGCGATTTTATGTGTAGATGGGTTGCAATACGACAATCATTACAGCATTCAATATGAGCAAGATACTACTGAACGCGAACGGAATATTCGTATAAAAAGAGCTTTGTCACATGTGTTTTTAGATGTGCTAGAGCAACATACGGGGATGCATCAGCAGTGGGGAATTTTAACGGGGATTCGTCCTACGAAGTTATACCATAAATTCCGACAGGCTGGTATGTGTGATGAAGAAATTGAAAATGTCTTGATGAGTGATTACCGTGTGTCAAAAGAAAAGGTAGCACTGCTGAAGGAAATTGTAGAAAGACAATTAGTGACGATACCAGATTTGGACATGATCGGAAATGAAATAAGTGTGTATATCGGCATTCCGTTTTGTCCAACAAAATGTGCATATTGTACGTTCCCAGCTTACGCGATTGGCAGTAACCGCAAGCAAGGGCGCGTTGAGACGTTTTTAGATGGTTTGCATATTGAGCTTCGTGAAATGGGCAAATGGCTGACAGAAAATAATATGAAAATTACTTCGATTTATTGGGGTGGAGGAACACCGACTTCTATTGAAGCAGATGAAATGGATGCTTTATATCAAACGATGTATGAGTCTTTCCCTAATCCCGAAACGATTCGTGAAGTGACGGTAGAAGCTGGTCGACCGGATACGATTACACCTGAAAAATTAGAAGTACTGAAGAAATGGAATATTGATAGAATAAGTGTTAATCCACAGTCATATACGGATGAAACGTTAAAAGCGATTGGTCGCCATCATACAGTACAGGAAACGATTGATAAGTTTTGGTTAGCACGTGAATCGGGCATGAATAACATCAATATGGATTTAATAATTGGTTTGCCAAATGAAGGTGTTGAAGAATTCCAAAATTCGTTGGAAGAATCAGCAAAAATGCAGCCAGAGTCATTAACAGTGCATACATTATCATTCAAGCGTGCTTCTGAAATGACTCGCAATAAAGACAAGTATAAAGTAGCAGATCGTGACACGGTTGCAGAGATGATGCATATGGCACAAGAGTGGACGAAGGAAAACAGCTATGTACCGTACTATTTATACCGACAAAAAAACATTTTAGGCAACTTAGAAAATGTCGGTTATAGCAAGGAAGGCGAAGAAAGTATTTATAACATCGTCATTATGGAGGAAGTACAGACAATTTTAGGTGTTGGCTGCGGGGCATCATCTAAATTTGTGGATCCCCAAAACGGGAAAATTACGCAGTTCCACAATCCAAAAGATCCCGCAGCTTATATTATGACTTTTGAGGAAGCTACTGAGAAAAAAATTCAGCTATTAAATGATTTATATAATGCATAGAAGTAGATGAAATGAGTAGTGTAAGCTGCTCATTTTTTTATAACGTTTAATAAGAAAGTCTTCGCACAGTTGTTAGCGAGATTGCTTCAGTTGGGGGAGGGGTCGCTCGAGTTGGGTTGGAAGACGCTCGAGTATGTGGCTAGGTCGCTCCAGTTGGGTTGGAAGTCGCTCGAGTATATGGCTAGGTCGCTCCAGTTGGGTTGGAAGTCGCTCGAGTATGTGGCTAGGACGCTCCAGTTGGATGGGAAGTCGCTCGAATTTGTGACTAGTTCGCTCCAGTTGGATAATCAACACGCGTGATTTGCAATGAATGTTTTTACTTATGAATTAGTGACAGGAGGTGGCAACATGCGAGTAGTAGTTTGTCCAGATTCATTTAAAGGGTCATTATCAGCGGTACAAGTTGCAAATATAATAGCAAATGCTTTTCATGAAGTAGATGAAACCATTGCAGTTGAATGCGTGCCAATAGCAGATGGTGGCGAGGGGACGATTGATGCGTTTCATGCAAGTAGCGGTGGAACCTTGCATGAAACGACAGTACAAAGTCCAATGATGGAGCAAGTAAAAGCTTACTATTTAGTAGTTGAAGGTGGCACTTGCATCATAGAAATGGCGCAATCTACTGGCTTACATTTAGTAAAAGAAAACTCACGCAATCCATTAGTGGCGACGAGCTATGGTATGGGCGAGGTGATTCGACAGGCACTTGATGCTGGACATCGCCATTTTATCGTTGGAATTGGTGGCAGTGCGACAAATGATGGTGGCTATGGTTTGTTGAAGGCGCTCGGTATGCGCTTTTTCGATGAACAGAATAAGGAATTAGCGCCAGATGTACTTGCTTTGCGAAAGCTAGCGCGAATTGATATATCTGAGTTTGACGGGCGCGTACTAGAATCCACTTGGACTATTGCTTGTGATGTGGATAATCCTCTGCTCGGTGAAAATGGTGCGACAGCTATATTTGGTCCGCAAAAGGGTGTAACGCCTGAAATGCATATGCAGCTTGAGCAAGCACTAGCTCGATTGGCAAAAGTCATTGCTAAACAAGTTGGCTATGCTGTACACGAAATGGCTGGAGCTGGTGCGGCAGGCGGTGTTGGGATGGCGTTGCTTGCTTATTTTCCGGCAAAGCTTCAACCGGGGATTGAAGTTGTAAGTGTGACAACAGGGCTTGTCGAAAAGATACAGCATGCCGATTTTGTCATTACAGGTGAGGGCTATTCAGATTTGCAAACATTAAACGGAAAAGCACCACTTGGCGTGGCGAAATTGGCAAGGCAGCGGCAAATACCTGTAGTGCTATTATCAGGAAAGATTGCAGCGGAGAGTAGAGAGGAATTGCAGAAGTACTTTGATATAGTTGTTCCCATCGTAGAGGAACAAATGTCAACTGCCTATGCGATGGATAATGCGATTGAGTTATTATTTGCTAGGGCGAAAAAACTTGCACAGCAACTAAAGGAGATATTATGAAAAAAATACTACTTGTATTTGCCACGATGCTTTTGCTTGTCGGCTGTACATCGAATAGAGAAACACCTAAGACTCCGGCTAAAGCTGGAGATGAAATGCGCGTGCATTTTTTAGATGTAGGGCAAGGAGATTCCATTTTTATAGAGTCACCGAATGGTCAAACGATGCTAATTGACGGCGGTGTAAAAGGAAGTGGGCAAGAGATAGTTGCTTATTTAAAAGAACAAAGTATAGAGAAATTAGACATTGTCGTGGCGACACATCCAGACGCGGATCATATTGGAGGGTTAATACCGGTATTGAATTCCATGGAGATTGGACAATTTTACGATTCAGGGAAAGTACATACATCGCAAACTTTTGAGGAAATGCTAACGCTTATTGATACGAAAGATATACCGTTTCATGTTCCAAAAACAGGTGACAATCTAACATTTGATGAGGCTGTATCAGTGAAAGTAGTAAGTGCTGATGAAGCGGCTTCGGATAATAATGATGCATCGATTGTGTTAAAAGTTACTTATGGAGATGTATCGTTTTTATTGACAGGTGATGCGGGTGTAGCTTTAGAAAAAACAATGCTGGCACAAAATGTAACGGCAACAGTTTTAAAAGCCGGACATCACGGCTCTAACACAAGTAGTTCACAAAGCTTTATTCAGGCAGTTCAGCCAAAAGTGACGGTACTAAGCTACGGTGAAGACAATAAATACGGACATCCACATAAAGAGGTTGTAGAGCGTTTACAGGCTATGGATAGCAAAATTTATGCAACAGCAGAAGCCGGAACCGTTATTGTGTCAACAAACGGGATAGACTATGACGTAGCTGCAAAAGAATGGTCGAGTAGTGTTGCGCCTACACCTACGCCATCTATTAAAGAAGGCGTAGAAATTATTAGCAAAGATTTAGAAAATGAAATTGTCGCCATTCAAAACAATACTGCACAAGCTGTGGACTTAAAAGATTGGCAACTCGTGTCAATTGAAGGGAATCAAGTTTTTAACTTCCCGAATATGGCATTACAACCTAACAAAATTATTTATGTAACGAGTGGATCTACAGCGCGTGAAGGACAAAATTATTTTAAATGGACGGGTAGACAGATTTGGCTAAATGATGGAGACGCTGCGCAATTACGAAATGCGAAAGGGGAAATCGTCAGTGAGCTCGACTAAATATACATTAGATCGTATAGAGGATGGCTATGCTATTTTTTTAAAGTATTTGGATGAAGAAGAGCATGTAATCATTGCCATGTCAGCTATTGATAAAGAGGTACGTGAAGGTGATTATGTGATGATTGAGGAGATCGATGGCACTTTTTACATTGAAATTTTAAAAGAGGAAACAGTGGATAAAAAAGCTGAAATGCAAAGTTTAATGGAGCGATTACGCAATAAAAAATAGCCGCATATATTGTGGCTATTTATTTTCCTTTTATGGATTTGAGCATGAACAAAAAGCGATGCTAACAATTTTGAAAGTATGCTAAAATAGAGGAAATGGATGCGTTTTATCCAATATGAACTAGGAGATGAAAACATGCCGATTAACACGCTTATTTTTGACTTAGACGATACATTATTATGGGACAAACAATCAGTACAAACTGCATTTGATAAAACATGTGAATACGCAGCTACAATACATACGGTAAATCCAGCAGAATTAGAAGAAGCTGTGCGCAAAGAAGCACGCACACTTTATGAAGGCTATGAAACATATGATTATACAGTTTTAATTGGTATTAACCCATTTGAAGGGCTATGGGGCACATTTGATGACCCAACGGATTCTTTCCAAAAAATGAAGGAGATCGTGCCAGGATACAGAACGGCAGCTTGGACAAAAGGCTTAGCGGCACTTGGTATTGACGATGCAAACTTAGGGGCAGAGCTTGGCGAACGCTTTGTGGCAGAACGTAAAGTGGCACCATATTTGTATGAAGATACGTTTGCCGTGTTAGACGAATTAAAAGGCAAATATCAGCTTGTATTACTAACAAATGGCGCACCAAGCCTACAAAACTTAAAGCTTGAAATTACGCCTGAAATCGCACCTTATTTCGATCACATCATTATTTCTGGGGACTTTGGTAAAGGAAAACCAGATGCATCGATTTTTGAATTCGTTATGGAAAAAGCGGGCATTCAAGCAGATGATGCCATTATGATTGGTGATAACTTAAATACAGATATTTTAGGTTCTTCTCGCGTTGGTATGCGCAATGTGTGGATAAACCGCGAAAACAATGTGCCGAATGGCGTTGTAACACCAACATACGAGGTAGATTCATTAACAGCGTTATTAAAGCTTGTGAAAGAGCTTTAACAGTAAATAATATTTCATAAAACCAGCGTACTTGTCAATGATGGCGAGTACGCTGGTTTTTTACACGATATCTCTACGCAATTCACGTTGCCAAACAAAGCGCAGCATTAGCGTTGTTTTGATTGTCAAAAATAAATTTTAAAAAGTTTAATTTTATTGGCTCTACACCCAAATCTGTACTTGCAAACATACTCTACTACAGAAGCTTTCTATGGAGATGAATCTTGAGCCTCATCCTCGCTATTGCTGTGAGTGCTTGCCTCGTTTTTAAAATAAGGACATGGTTTGGTGTAGACTCAAAAGTATTTCATTTTATGTGTCTATCATCGGCTTAGCATTAGGCTTAATTTTTAATAACTCGTTATTCGGTGCAATTTCTGGGATAGCGATTGTCCTAACTTGTCTTCCTTTTATTACTTGGGAAGAAAGAATAGTATTATTCAGCGTTCTGGCTTTTATACCTAAGCACCAATGTAATGAAACTGAATACACAATACGATATAATTATAAATACAAATTGGATAAAAATGGATGACTTAAATGTAAATAGATATTCCCAAACGACGGTTTGGGAATGTTCTAAAGATGACTTTTGAAACTTTTATAATTGAATTAACGTAAATATAGTAATGACTTATTGTAGGGAGGGGGTTATTGTTTTTTATTATTATTTTTTATTTAGTTTAGGTGTGTTAATAGTTATAGGTAGTGCGATTTTTTTAATTCTTATGTATAGAAAGAGAGAAATTAAGTTTTGGCCGACTATTAAAATGCTGAGCGGTTTTTTAATAGGACTCCTACTTTTATGGATGACTGTTCCAAGTTTAAAATATGTAATAATGAAAGACTTTGATGTTGTTAATGGTAAATGCACGATAGAAATATCTTCATCTGGTCGTTCTTCTGATGCGACTTTCAATATGCTTCAAACAGACGAACGATTTAATTTCAATGAGATTCCTGAACTCGATGCTTATGGCAAATCAATTCCTTATTACTGTGAGGTTACGGTGACCAAAGACCATATGTGGACAATGGATTATAAAATTTACGATTTAAAGACAGGAAAGCTTATCGATTCACACACAGGTGAGTAGCTTATTGTTTGAAAAAATATGAACAATAAATATACATATGTAGTTGGAAGAACGTCCCAAAATCTCGCTTTGGGAACCTTAAGATTCTTAAAACGTAAGATTTATTAAACTAACAGTAGGTGATTTTAATGAATTATATAATGGATTTACGTAAGAAGATTGGTACAGCAC
>JAVWKG010000007.1:0-48710 GCA_036638655.1 Lysinibacillus sp.
GATGGGTACAAACCAAAAACCATTGACTATTCAAATGGCGAGCTAATGAATAAAATAGAAGGAAATCCTGGGGGGAAAATATTAGAAAAAGTCGATATAGGAATTATATATTTAGATCCTGAATAGTGACTCATCTCAAACCATAAAATAGCGAGTGCCGTTTTTGCATCATAGATTCTTTCATCCGCTACCATGGCCTTCGCTTCCTCTAATGAGATTTCCATTAACTCAACGAACTCATCTTCATCTAATTCTGCTTTGTTTTCGATTGTATATAATTTTTTGGCTACATAAAGATGAATGACTTCATCCGCAAAACCTGGCGATGTAGCGAATGTTTGTAAAAAAGTAAACTCCTCCGCCCCGTAACCTGTTTCTTCTTCCAATTCACGACGAGCTGTAACGATTGGCTCTTCACCCGGCTCTAATTTCCCTGCTGGAATTTCAATAATCGACCGCTCAAGTGCTTTACGATATTGTTCAACTACTACTAATTTCCCGTCATTCGTAATAGCAATTACCGCTACCGCTCCTGGATGCTTAATAATTTCGCGTTTAGCTGATTTGCCATTTGGTAATGTCACATCATCAACTTGTAATTTTACAATTTTCCCGTCGTAAATGGACGTTGTTTGTGTTGTTTTTTCCTCAAATTTTTTCATGTGTGCATACCTCACTTGTTCTTTTTATAGCATTCATTGTACCATGACAAGTATAGATACAAGAAGGAGGTTACATGATGAAGAAAAGACAATTAGGCAATAGTGAGTTGTTTGTTTCAGAAATTAGTTTAGGGGGCATGTCTCTTTCGACAAATAAGGAAGCTGCTGCTGAAATCATAGATGTTGCTTTACACGCTGGCATCAACTATTTTGATACTGCGGATTTATATGATTTTGGAATGAATGAAGAAATACTCGGTGCACATTTAAAGGCGCATCGCAACGATATTATTTTAGCGACGAAAGTTGGCAATCGCTTCGAGAAAGGTGTCGATGGTTGGCAATGGGATGCATCTCCTTCTTATATAAAAGAAGCCGTTCGTGCAAGCTTAAAGCGACTTGGGACAGATTATATTGATGTCTACCAATTACATGGCGGCACAATAGAAGATGATTGGGACGGCATTATCGAAACATTTGAGGACTTGCAAAAGGAAGGGCTCATCCGCGCATATGGTATTTCATCCATTCGACCAAACGTTTTGAAACGTTTTTTACCAGCAAGTAATGCAAAAAGCACCATGATGCAATATAGCGCGCTCGATCGCCGCTCAGAGGAATGGTTTGAATTTGTGGCAAGTGAAGGAGCTTCAGTCGTGACGCGTGGCACTGTTGCAAAAGGTTTGCTCACGAACAACTGGGAAAAACGTTTGCACACTAAAAATAGCTACAATACGTATACAGCAGAGGAATTACATACAACATTAGCCCAATTAGTAGCACATTATGGCGATTTACATGCACTTGCTTTAGCATTTAATTTACAAGAGTCTGCCATTGCCTCTACAGTTATAGGGGCAAGCTCACGCAAGCAACTAGAAGAAACCCTTCATGCCTATGAAAAAGCTGCAGCAATTACAGATTTTGAAGTAGCAAAAAAACTGACTAAATATGAACAGTATACAGCCCACCGATGAAAAAATGGCTAGTCTTAATTGCCTTTTTAGCGGTGCTTGCCATTTCCTCTAGCATGACATACGAGGAGCAATCGATTCTCCCTGAACTAGAGGATTTGCTGGCAAGTAAGCCCTTCGAAAAGCAGCTATCCATCTTGCAAATTCCATATTGGGACACAGTTGTTTCAATTGAAGAACGCGGCTATTTTGCATTTGTCGAGTTTTTAATCCGTAAGCTCACACATTTTATAGGCTTCGGCTGCATCGCACTCGGCATTTATTTTGCATGGGGAAAACGCAAGTTTGCAGCGAGTACAGCAATTATAGGCACCGCGATTATCGCGATGCTAGACGAATTTCGCCAAAGCTTCACACCTGGACGTATAATGAACGGCCAAGATGTACTAGTTGATACTGCTGGGGCGATACTGTTTGTTGGCATTGTTGTGTTGATGAAGAAAATACGAAGGAGCAAAGTGTATAGTTCGCCGAAAGCGTGAAATACTCTCGTAATAGGTGAAGCGCTCCGCTTGGCTAGGTGAACGCTCCGCTTGGCCGGGTAAACGCTCCGCTCTACGTGAAATTCGCTCCGCTTCGCGAGTGAAATACTCGCCAAAGCCGTTTCACCCATATCAATGTAAGAAAAAGATAGTTAGTTTGGTCAGTAAACAGCCGTTTTCACTAAAACAGAGCGAATCCGCTAGCGATTCGCTCTGTTTTTAACATACAAAATATCTTATAGTGCAAAAAAAACGAAGAAAAAAACTATTCATTATTTGTCACTAAGTAAAATATTGATAGTAAACCTTCTTACTTTCCTCAATAGATGAAGAACCGTGGATGAACACACGCCCGTCACGAAAAGCCGTAATTTGATATGGTTCAGACGTAAATGACAATAAAAAATCATTCTTTTTCGTCATGTTGACACGGTTACTAATTTCTTTCTGTAGCATTTCTAAATCACGAACTTTGCCATTTTGCGGGCGAATTTGAACCGTGTTGCGTCCACATAAAACAGCAAATTTCGTTGCCGCTTCGTAAGCTAAAAACGGATAGGTCGGCAACGTACCGCAAGATGGACAATCCGATTTTTTCATCGAAGCTACATTCATATTAGAAAAGGTATTTTCCCATAAATCCAAAGAAACGACGGCATCGCGTAATGCTTGTTCATTACCTGTTAAATATTTTAACGCTTCCGCTACTTGAAGGGATGCCGTTACTTGTGAAGCGGCTGCAATAATACCGGCCGTGTCGCAAGTCGGACCGCTCGAAGGCATGCCACCCATCAAACAATGTAAGCAAGGCGTTTTCCCCGGTCGAATGAAAAATGACAAACTTTGCGCACTAACACATGCACCATATAACCACGGTACATTGTATTTTTGAGCTGCATCATTCATTATAAATCGAATATCAAAATTGTCTGTCCCATCGAACATAAGATCAATGGATTCATCGCTTAAAATTTGCTCAAAGAATGCCACATCTGCATCACCTACATAAGCGTGAACCAGCACATCGCTATTGATTTGCTGTAGCCGTTGCTTAGCCGCTTCAGCTTTAGGCAATTGCTCTGTTACATCGCTTTCATCGTACAATTGTTGCCGCTGAAGATTTGACAAATCGACATAATCACGATCAATAATGGAAACCGTCCCCACACCAGCTCGCACCATCATTTCAGCTGTCGATGCCCCTAATGCGCCAGCGCCAATCATTAATACATGAGCTTCACTAAGTGCTTGCTGTCCCTTCGTACCAATCGGCACAAAACGTTCCTGACGGGAGTAACGCCCACTCATAGCATGCTCAAACCTTCAAGCGGACTCGATGCCGTTGCATATTTTTTCATCGGAATTCGCCCTGCTTGGAAGCTACTGCGTCCTGCGACAACCGCATGTTTCATCGCTTCAGCCATTAAAACTGGATTTTGCGCCCCCGACACCGCGGAATTCAAAAGCACACCATCTGCACCAAGCTCCATCGCTTTTGCCGCATCAGATGCTGTCCCAATGCCTGCATCTACAATGACAGGAATAGTGGATTGCTCAATAATTAAACGTAAATTCAAAGGGTTCACAATGCCCATGCCTGTGCCAATCGGCGATGCAGCTGGCATAATTGCATGACAGCCTAAATCTTGCAGGCGCTTCGCTAACACAACGTCATCAGATGTATACGGTAAAACGATGAAGCCCTCATCGAGTAACATTTCTGTCGCACGTAATGTTTCGATTGGGTCAGGAAGTAGTGTTTTATCGCAGCCTATTACTTCTACTTTTACCATATCGCAAAGCCCTGATACCTTTGCTAGTCGAGCAATACGCACCGCTTCCTCTGCATTTTTTGCACCAGCAGTATTCGGCAACATTTTATAGCGAGACACATCTATCTTTTCCAAAAAATTCGGTAAATTCGGCTCGAAAATGTTCATACGGCGTACAGCAAATGTGAGTACCTCTGTTTGTGAAGCATGCACCGCTTCTTTTTGCACATCAAAGTTTTCAAACTTTCCTGTCCCGAGAAATAATCTCGATTGAAATGAATATGGACCAATTGTTAGCATACTTATCCTCCTCCTACAAATTGTACGATTTCGACACAATCCCCTGCCTGTATGCGTACATCATCACGTACATCTTTTTCTAAAATATTCGCGTTTAATTCGACAATCGCTAACTCTTTATTTAACTGTAAATAATCGAGCAGTTGCTCCACGGTTTCGACTGAAGCATCGATTGTAAGCTCATGTCCATTTACACGTAGTTTCACATTTTCACCGCCCTTTTTTCATTTACTAATCGAGTCGGCGCGAACGGGCTAAGTACTGTCTCCGCATTTGGCATGTCACACATATAATCAGCCATCGCCTTGCCAGAAAAAGCACTAAGTAAAATACCATTACGATAATGCCCTGTGGAAATGAATAAGTTTTGGATAGACGGATGTTTTCCCATTATCGGCACACCATCTTGCGTCCTTGGTCGAAAACTCGTCCACATCGATTCGATATGTCCTTGCTGTAATGACGGTAAAAGCCGCATTGCCCTCGTCAACAATGAATGTATGCCTGCAGCGGTAATCGTCTCATCAAAACTATTTTCTTTTGAAGTAGCACCAATAAGGAAGTGCCCCTCTTTTTTCGGCACGATATAACAGCCATCCGTACTAAAAATCGTTTTCTTCAACTTTACATTCGGCATATGAATAGACAAGCATTCCCCTTTGATCGGTGTAATCCAATCATCATGTAAGAGCTTGCTACTCCATGCACCAGTCGCTATTAATACTTGTTTCGCATAATATGTTTTCCGTGCTGTTGTGACACCCTTCACAACATTACCTTCCATAATAATCGACTGTACAGGCTCATCTTCATAAAGATGAACCCCTTCATTGACCGCCGCTTTTACATAGGCATTTGTCAAAGAAGGTGCATGGACTTGCCCATCATGCGGTATGAAGAAACTCGCGTGAATGTTGCTTGATAACAATGATTCATAAACTGGTAAATCTTCACCTTCAAGCCATTTTACAGATGGATCATCTTCCACTAAAAAATCATATTGACTTTTCAACTGCGCCACATCTTCTTTGTAAGTAGCAACTTTTAAAAGCCCATCATGTGAAAGTTGGATATCAATGTCCGTCAGCTCAAGTAACTCTTCACGCAAATCTGGAAACATCGCCCTACTACATTTAGCAAGTGCAAAAAGCGGGCTATTTTGCGTAAATTCATTTTGCGCGCCAAGCATTCCACCGGCCGCCCGCGATGCACCTGACCTAGCTTTTCTCGCATCAAATACAGCCACACTTTTGTTTGCTTGTGCAAGACGTAACGCCGTAGAACTACCAATGACACCTCCACCGATGACAATGACATCATAATCACTCATACACTTCCCCCTCCACTTTTTCCCTTTGTAAAGTATGAATACTTGTAGCCAATAAATCCTCCTGCTGAAAAAAGGTCGATATCATCGCAACACCTGATGCACCAGCTTCAAGCACGACAGTACGCTGCTGTAAATCAATCCCACCAATTGCAATAACGGGTATAGCTACATTGTGACAAATTTCATGAAGTGCTTTTAAACCTTGCGGCGAAACACCCTTCTTCGATGATGACGGAAAGATATGCCCGAAAAATATGTAATCTGCTCCGTTTCGTTCAGCCAATTGCGCTGTTGAAAGTGAATGCGTAGACTGCCCGGCCATTTTTGTAGGATACATACGCTTAAAATCTATAAGCCGTCTATCAAATTCCGTAAAATGAACACCCGCCAAATTTTCCGTAAGTGCCAGTTCAATGTCCGAATTTACGATTAATTTTTCTTTAGGCACACCATTTTCAAGTGATTGCCGCACGATTTCCCTACGCCTGTGGACATCTAATTTTTCCCGCACACAAATATAATCCACAACAGATGCAATACGTTCATTTATCCTCGCAATACGTTTTGCGTCCGCATTTTGTGATGTAACAGCATAAATCATCGCAACTCCCCCTTCCTGTCATATTGAATCACTGGATCATTACAGGCTGATTCATTTCTACGCAAAAAAATGCCACTTTTCATAATAGAAAAGTGGCATGTAGAGTCAATATTAATATCGTTATTAATATCAAAAATGCTTAACCACTTTCCTACGCCAGTATGAACTGGATCAGGTTCCAGGAATCCCAAAGTGACACTTTGATCTCAGCCTTTTAAAAAGGCACCTCCAGTGGATTGCTATGTAATTGTTTCAAGAATATCATACCTAACATTAATTGTCATGCCTCTTTTTTAGTAAAAATTGGTCTGCACTAACTAAATAGGCTAAAATTTTTTTACATCTAGAGCGGTGTGAAGCTGCATTCGAGAGTAATGAAACCACTTTCGAGAGTATTTGGAAAATCGAAGCAATATTTCACTTCGCCTCACGTGCATATTCACGCTCTTTGCATTAAAAAACAGTGAATCCGCTTTTAGATTCACTGTTTCTAGTAGACTAGGGCTAGAACTTCGAGCCGTTGTCGCCATATTCATTTAATAATTCTTCAAATGATTTGTTTTTCTCACGTTGTTTACGTTCGAATGCCAATTGTGCTTGACGTTCTTCCTCAGCAACTTGCTCTTTTGCAGTTAAATCTTGCTTCGCTGCCTTTAACTTCGCTAATACGTCGCCACCGAGCTGATCGGCAAGTGTCATCGCTTCTTGCTTTGGCAGTCCTGCTGTGACACTATTATCTACACGTTGTTGTTGTTTTCGTTTCTTTCCCATTCATTTCACCTTCTCATTCACTTTAGGGGCGTTGTACAATTGTCGCTACGCCTTGTCCGCCACCGATACAAAGTGTAGCAAGACCCGTTTTGGCATCCCGTTTTTCCATCTCATGTAAAAGCGTCACTAAAATACGAGCACCACTTGCACCGATTGGATGTCCAAGGGCAATTGCGCCCCCATTTACATTTAGTTTATCATGATTAAAGCCTAATTCGCGATCAACAGCAATTGATTGTGCTGCAAAAGCTTCATTCGCTTCAATTAAATCGATATCTTCTAATGCGATATCCGCTTTTGCAAGCGCTTTCCTTACTGCTGTCACAGGACCTGTTCCCATAATAGATGGATCGACTCCACTACTCGCATTCGCAACAATTCGTGCCATCGGTGTCAAGCCAAGCGCTAACGCTTTTTCCTTCGACATCACGATAATCGCCGCTGCACCATCATTAATGCCCGAAGCATTCGCAGCTGTTACAGATCCATCCTTTTTAAACGCTGGACGTAGCTTGCCTAAAGCTTCCACTGTGACACCAGCACGAGGGAATTCATCCTCCGCAAAAATAATTGGTTCCCCTTTACGTTGTGGAATTTCCACAGGGACAATTTCACCATCAAACTTACCAGCTGCAATTGCCGCTTCTGCACGTTGTTGTGAGCGCGCAGCAAAAGCATCCTGTTCTTCACGTGAAATATGATAAGCATTGCATAAATTCTCCGCCGTCACACCCATATGATAATCATTAAAAGCGCACCATAGGCCGTCATGTATCATCGTATCTACTACTTTTTGATCGCCCATACGGAAGCCTTCACGCGCATTTTTTAACACATATGGTGCTTGGCTCATATTTTCAAAACCTCCAGCTACAATGATTTCCGCATCCCCTGCTAAAATCACTTGTGCTGCAAGATGGACCGTTTTCAGCCCTGAGCCACACACCTTATTAATAGTTAAAGCTGGTACGCTATGTGGTAAGCCTCCTGCAATGGATGCTTGTCTTGCTGGGTTTTGCCCAAGTCCCGCTGATAACACATTCCCCATAATCACTTCATCGACTTGTTCACCCGAAACACCGATACGGGCTAACGCTTCTTTAATAACGATTCCCCCAAGTTGCACAGCAGAAATGTCTTTTAAAGTCCCTTGGAATGAACCAATTGCTGTACGAACAGCGCTAACAATTACCACTTCGTTTGTCATCACAATTCTCCCCTTTTCCACAAGCCATTCTAGCCACCACGAGCATATACTACTGTATGTTTATAAGTTTACCAAAAAGCATAATGAATTTCGATAGGTGGAGAAGTTCGTATTTTTAGTTTATTATTGTGAAAAATTGACTAGATTTTATTTACAATGTTAGGGAATAGTAAATGGAGGTGTATTTAATGAAAAAGAAAATGTTTTGGATTTCAAGTATTTCAACAAGTGTCGTCGCGGCAGTCACAGGCATTTTCGGTTATTTAATAACGAATAAGCTAATGTATATTGAGCAAAAGGACCCTGAATTTGTACGTGAGCGAGAGACGACAGCAAAGCGCTATGACGAAGCTTGGTACAATAAAAACTTTAAATGTGAACTGAATATTGACTCGCCAAATGACTATTCTATTAGAGGTATTATGTTCGCCCCACTGCAAACGAATAATACAATGATCATTTGCCATGGTGTTACAGAAAATAAAATAAACTCAGTAAAATATGCCCGTATGTTTGAACGACTTGGTTTTAACTCTGTTATTTTTGATCATCGCCGACATGGTGACTCAGGCGGAAAAACGACGAGCTATGGGCATTATGAAAAATATGATTTGGAAGCCGTTGTGAAAACGGTAAAGGCTATGGTTGGTGAAGATGCGTTAATTGGTATTCACGGTGAATCGATGGGTGCAGCGACAATGATTTTATATGCTGGCACTATTAAAGATGATGCTGATTTTTACATTGCTGATTGTGCTTTTTCAGACTTCGGTGTCCTATTAAAACGTGTAAAAACAGAAGTGCGATTTGGTGCGATCATACCGATTCGTTTTGCCGATTTTTTCATCAGGTTACGTGATGGATATTCACTAAAAGATGTAACGCCTACTGAAGCTGTACAGCATATCGAAAAGCCAGTGCTCTTTATCCATAGCCTACCCGACACATTTACACCTGCCACGATGACAGTTGATTTATATACGAAGAAAAATGGTGCAAAGGAATTGAAACTATTTGAAATAGGAGAACATGCGCAATCCTTCAACCAAAATACAGCTGAGTACGAGGCGACTACAAAGGCTTTTCTCCAAAAATATGTATATAATATGCCGAATCATCTAATATGATCGAAATACATCCTTAATTGAGGTAGTGGCACTGAATCTCTGTGCTAAAGTGCATTCTAGGCGTAAATAGAGTAGTTATCGACCTTTTTCCGAATTTTATCGACCCTTTTTTGGTTTTTATCGACCCTTTTTGAACTTCTATCGCCCTTATGATCATCAATCTAACATTGCAGTATGATCTTTGAGTAGTTGTGTCAAATGAAAAAAAGTGAGGTATTGGACGATTCAATCGCCGAATACCTCACAACGTTAACTGATATGGACTTTTTCAGTGCCCATACTTGTATAATTAGTCCGCAAAAACAATATGCCATTCATCACGCTTTGCTAAAAATTCTTCAGCAAGAGCAATGGCACCTTCAAGGCTATGACTTGCCGCCCAGCCGCACTGTACTTCATTGCAGGCAGGTACTGCTGTCGCCTTCGTTACTGCAGTAAAAGTTTTTTCTAATATATCGAGTAATGCCTCGTAATCATTATCATTTATAAGTGAAACATAGAAGCCCGTTTGGCAACCCATTGGACTGAAATCTACAATATTATCTGAGTAATTGCGGATCATATCTGCTGTTAAATGTTCTAATGAATGCAGTGCAGGCATTTCCATATGCTCTTTATTTGGTTGCTTCAAACGGATATCGTATTTCGTTACTTCATCCCCGTTTTTCCCCGTCTTCACACCAGCTAACCGTACATACGGCGCTTTCACTTTCGTATGATCTAAATCAAAACTTTCCACATTTGTTTTTTCCTTTACCAAAACAAACAACTCCTTTTAACAATCTTACTCTATTATAACGAGTTTCCATAAGAATAGTTCAACTTTTTAGAATTAATAGAATTCACAAGTAATTTCCCAATAAAAAAGCAACTAGTCATATAATTGACCAGCTGCTCCTATAAACTCCAATTAATCTTGGAATTTATTCATTTGTGCCATCATCTGACGTACTTGCTTTTCAGATGGAGTACGACCCATTTGTGCCATCATCATACGAATCATTTGTTCGTTAATTGGTGGGTTTTCTTTTAAATATTTCATCATTGCTTTACGTGCGAAATAGAAACCAAGCGCTGCACCTGCTGCTAACGCGATAATTACTATAATAATCCAAATCCATGTATCCATCTTGCCAACCTCCTCCATTACAATATACCGAGATAGACTCTCCACGCTCGATTATACACCAAATAGACAAGCGTTACTATATATTGCTATGAATTTTTCTAATGGCTAAAATGCTTCATAGGCTTGAGCCAACCACATTCATTTTCCTCTTTATTGAACGCAATAAAACGCTCACTCATTTTTGCTAGCATTTGAAACAAATCCAAATCCAGCATGCGAGAACCTTCACAATAGATACTTAACTTGAAATCCACTAAATAAATGGCCATCTTCCCTTTAATAGGATGCTCTAAAAATAAGGCATGGTTCGTTCTTTCAAGATGTGTGTATTTAGAATCTAATTGCTCAATCAATACACGTGTAATATCCTCAAACAGGATTTCATCACATATGTAAGATAATTCTTTTAATAAACTATCATTTGAATCCTCATACTCATTTAGCATTTCTAACAATTGTCTTTCGCGGCCAAAAATAAATGATATATGTTCATTTTTAATTTTATAGATTGAATAGGTTCTCATAAAAAAAGCCTCCTTAGTTGAAAAATTGTGAAATAGTTTACGGCAAACGATTCTATACATATTAGCTCTTTTGGCTATTATAACGAAGTTCAAACCGATTATTTGTCAAAAGGAGGTGGCTTTATCCTTCTTTTTTTGTCGAAATTCATTAAAAATTCTGACTTTTATTCATTTTAACATGGATTATACCGAAACACCAAAGCATATCAAATAGCACTCAGTCTCAAGACCTAGTTAAAAATCCACTCACAGTCCGTTTTTCCAACACGATTTAAAAGGTAATATGAAGATACAAACGAAAGGAGCTAACAAAACATGAAAAAATTAATACTACTAGCAGGAGGCGTCATTGCTGCAATTATCGCACTCACTTTAGTCGGACCAATTATCGGCTTATTATTTTCAGGTGTACTTGTAGCAATAGGCATGCACTACTACATCGCAAGTCAATCTACAATTAGCAAAGTTATTTGGTTCACTGTCGGTGTAGTCGGCATACTTTCAGCCATCTCGAACATTCCAGCAATGATTGGTCTAGCAGCAATCGCAATTGTTTATGTCATCTATAAAAAATGGAATGGTGAAGATGTAAAAATCCCAACAATTGAAACAAAGCAAGACGATCCATTCACAAACTTCGAAAAAGAATGGTCTAATTTAACAAAATAAATGAATAAAGGCTCATCAACAAAGTTGGATATGACAATTGCTTTTGGATTGGAGTGTAGGCTGGGCGACTCCTGGGGGATTAGCGAGACAGACGAGACTCCGCACGTAGCGAAAGATGAACGAAGCCTAAGTGCGCCACATCCATGTGGCAACGGCTTCATGACCAACTTCCTGTTGGCCCGGAGGAGACTCGTCGCTCGCCCCCCGGAAAGCGCCCAGCCGGAACGGAAATCCTTCCTAGACTAAGATGATTAATTACATTAAAAGGAGAGAATACAAAATGGCAGGTTTATTGCAAAGATTTAAATACACAATTGAGGCAGATTTACATCAGTTATTCGATAAAAAGGAAAGAAAAAATCCAATTACTATGCTCAATCAATACATTCGTGAGGCAGAAAAACAAACAGAACAAACAGGTAAATTACTTGAACGCCAAGGGCAGCTAAAAGAAAAGCTTGAAATCGAATTAAAGCAAACACTATCTATGCTAACTAAACGTGAAACACAGCTCACTCTCGCAACAGAAAGTGCTGAACAAGATTTAATCGAATTTGCATTATCAGAAGTAGAAGCATACACAACAAGAAAAAACACGCTAGAAGAAAGCATCGCATCTAGTATTCAAGAATACTTCGAGCTAGAGCGCAAATTTGAAACAATGAAGCACAAAATAAAAGATATGAAAGTACGCCAGCTTCAACTGATGGGTAAAGAAAATGTCACACGTGCTCATCATCAAATGGATAGTATGATTCAAAAAAACAACAACACAAACTTTGATGAGTTAGAATCATTTATCGACAAATTAGCGTACCAAATCGATAAAGATCATGAAGTCACAACATTTGAAACACGACTGGCTGAGCTAGAAAAAAATGCACCACAATCGAAAGAACCACAACTTATCCAAAACAATTAAAGTGGTATAATAGAAAAAATGCACCTTATTAATCGGTGCATTCTTTCTCGTACATAATCTATGTTTGAAAGAAGAACTAAACTTCTCTAAAACGAATCTAATGGAAGTGGGTGCCAACCTTGAAAAAAATTAATACGAACACGACAAGTTTTTGGGTACTTTGCTTCTTTATACTCGTCTTTTTTGAGCTGACTGTTTTCAACAATGGTGGCGCATTTTTACTTGTCATCGGTGCCGTCCTACTATACTTTAGCTTCTCAAAAAAAAACAAAGCCCTGAAGTGGTTTGGCATTGTCTTCATCGTATCAGCTATTTTTTCGATGTGGAGCTTGCGTCTATTCATCTTTTTACTGCTTATTCAGCTTGTGTACAATCACTTAAAGAAGGAACAAGAGCCTAAAGTTCTCGACGATCATTTTTTTTCAACTATCCCTACTTCCAAAAATGAATTATTTGGCACAACACCATCCCCATTGGAAACTTTCAAATGGCAAGATGCTCAAATTCAGCGTCTTGTTGGAGATATTACAATCGATACGACACAAACGATTTTGCCGACTGGTACATCCTTTATTTCGATTCGACAAGGTATTGGGAAAGTGCAAATTATTATTCCTTACGAGGTGCCATTCAAAGTACAATTCACAACACTTTTTGGTGAAGTTCACGTACTGCAATTTGAGCCACAACGTTTAGTCAATGAGCATATTCAATTTGAAGATGGGAAAGCAGAGGATGCTAAGCGAAAACTTGTCATTCATGTGGCCAGCTGGTTTGGAGACTTGGAGGTGAAGCGTAAATGATCTCGTTTATTTCAAGATTCATCACACTTTTTATGATATTTGCAGGGGCTGCCTTTGGAATTCTCTATTTAATATGGGGCAAACCAACCGAGAAAATATGGGCTCCACTTTGGCTTGAAAACATAAACAATGTACCGCTTGGTGGTGTTATCGCAATAGCCATATTCACAATGAGCATTGCCATCACTTGCTGGATTAGTATTGTGGCAAGAACACGCGAAGCACAAGCAACTCGTTATGTACAAAAACTGGTTGAACCTGATTTTATCATGCCTCAAAAGCAAGTAATGCCAAGGACATTAAAAAAGGCCCTTATTCAGACGAACGAATTAATCGATACTCAGCGTAAAAGCTTACAGCGTTTAACAAATGAAAAAGCTGAAGCAAATGATCAAATCATTCAAGAGCGCATTATAGCAGAGCGTCAGCGACTAGCACGTGAACTACATGACTCAGTTTCACAACAACTTTTCGCAGCATCCATGCTACTATCCGCCTTAACTGAAAATGATCCACACTCACCTACCCTCAAACAAGTAGAAAAAGTTGTCCAGCAGGCACAGCTCGAAATGCGTGCTTTACTGCTACATTTACGCCCGGTAGCGTTACACAACAAAACGCTTGCCCGTGGACTTGAGGAGTTAATAATAGAACTTCAGCAAAAGGTCTATTTTCATATCGAATATGAGCTTGAAGAAATGTCGCTTTCCAAAGCCGAAGAAGATCATCTTTTCCGCATTGCGCAAGAAGCACTATCCAACACACTACGCCATGCAAAAGCGAGCGAGGTCGAACTGTTACTTGTCGCACGAGATGATCTTGCCATTTTACGCATACAAGATAATGGGCTAGGCTTTTATATTGAAGCCGACAAATCTACTTCTTACGGCTTAAATAATATTGCTGAAAGAGCTGTAGAAATCGGTTGTACTTACAAAATTGTATCCGTTCCAAATGAAGGAACGATTGTCGAAGTAAAAGTACCGTTACAAAAGAAGGAGGAGAATTTGGATGATTAACGTCCTCATAGTAGATGATCATGAAATGGTTCGTATCGGGGTATCTGCTTATTTAACTGCACAACCAGATATACATGTCGTTGGTGAAGCCGAGAATGGGCAACAAGCAGTCGAACGCGCCCTCGCCCTTCGCCCCGACATTATTTTAATGGACAATGTCATGCCTGTCATGACGGGTGCCGAAGCGACTGTAGAAATTTTAGCGCAGTGGCCTGAGGCAAAAATCATGATGGTCACTAGCTTTTTAGATGACGATAAAGTGTACCCCGCACTAGAAGCCGGCGCAATCAGCTATATTTTAAAAACATCCAATGCGAAGCAAATTGCCGATGCGATTCGCAAAACAATTGGCGGCGAAACGGTGTTAGAGCCTGAAGTAACATCTAAAATGATGCACCGTATGCGCCACGGTTCTAGTACGCCATTATACGAACAACTAACTGATCGTGAAATGGAGGTACTGTTGTTAATGGCAAAAGGCAAAGCCAATCAAGAAATTGCCGATGATCTATTCATTGCTCTAAAAACAGTAAAAACGCATGTCAGCAATATTTTAGCAAAACTAGACGTCCAAGACCGCACACAAGCCGTAGTATACGCTTTTCAAAATGGCTTGGCACAGTGAGTTAGTAAAGTTATAGTAGGTGCTATCAGCGGTTCTACAGTTCTATCGGCGCTTTTTTGCGCCCTATCAGCGGTTATTCATCTTTCTCTTTTAACTTCCAACTAATTAGTCCTGAAATGAGGGCAAATATTATTATCCCCAGCCAGCTTATATAAACCGTGGATAAAAATAAGTCAATCGTGCCAATCAAGACAAATGCTAGTACAAAATCTATACAAAAAGACAACCAGCCCTTACTTGATTGAATAATCCCTGCTGATTCCAACCTTTTCGGTATAGCATGGCCAATCAGTGAGAGAGCTATATCAAGAAATATGTATATTGCAAAGAAAAATAAAAGCGAGCTAAAAGATTCATATTGTAAGCCAACCAATCGCAGTAATGCAAACTCAAAAATAACAATCACTACAAAAATAATACTTATTAATGAAAGAAAGAAGCCTATTTTTTTCAATTTTTTCATAACCTAAATCCTCTCTATAAAAGTCCAATTACCATTTACTTATCTATCAATTTCTGAATATTCAACAATATTATTATACACAGAGTGGAAGCACTGTCCAATGCTCTTTACTAAAAAAATATTATATTCCACTATATAACAGCACCCCATTCAAGGACAAATCTTAATATTGCACGAGATTTCCTAACAATCTTTTATTTATTCGCTAGCACTGTTATTACACCGTATGTAGCCATTTTAATACCCATATGAAAACATTTAAAAACGAAAAAAACCGCAATATTCATTAAGGGGGTATCCCTTAAGAACATTGCGATTTTTATTTTAGCGGAAAATTATAGTGCTTTCACTTTCGCTACAACATTTTCAACTGTGAAGCCGTATTTTTCCATTACTAATTCGCCTGGTGCTGATGCGCCGAACTTATCAATTGCAAGTACGTCCCCATCAAAGCCAGTGTATTTGTGCCAGCCAAGTGATGAGCCCATCTCAATAGCAAGACGTTTTGTTACAGCTTTTGGAAGAACCGATTCTTTATATGCTGCATCTTGTTTTTCGAAACGATCCATTGCAGGCATTGATACAACTGCAACGTCTACGCCTTCAGCTTTTAACGCTTCTTGCGCAGCTACTGCTAGTGATACTTCAGAACCTGTTGCAATGATGATCGCATCTGCCACTTCTTTGCTTGCAGGAGAAACTGTGTAAGCACCTTTTGCTACGCCATCACGTACTGTATCGATTGATGCGTTAAGCACTGGTAAGTTTTGACGAGATAATACTAAGACAGTCGGCGTGCTTTCAGATGAAACTGCTAACTCCCAAGCGACTGCCGATTCATTTGCATCAGCTGGACGAATGACAGATAAGTTTGGCATTGCACGAAGTGATGCTAAATGCTCGATTGGCTCATGAGTAGGTCCATCTTCACCAACTGCAATTGAATCATGTGTGAACACATAAGTAACAGGTAATCCCATTAATGCAGAAAGTCGAATTGCTGGGCGAACATAGTCAGAGAACACGAAGAACGTACCACCGAAGACATTTACGCCACCGTGAAGTGCCATTCCGTTCATTGCTGCGCCCATTGCGAATTCACGTACACCAAACCAAATATTACGGCCAGCGTAGTTTTCTGCTGAGAAGTCGCCTGCACCCTTCATCGTTGTTTTGTTTGAACCAGCTAAGTCAGCACTTCCTCCAAAGAATGAAGGTGTTTTCTTAGCAATTGCATTGATGGCATCACCCGAAGACGTACGTGTTGCTACAGATTTACCTACTTCATATACTGGTAATTCTGCTGCGAAATCTGCTGGTAATTTACCGTCCATTGCATTTACGTATTGTGCTGCTAATTCAGGGAATTCAGCTTTATAAGCGTCGAATTTAGCATTCCACTCTGCTTCAGGAGCAGCACCTTGTACTTCTGCAGCTGCTTTGAAAGTGTCATAAGCTTCTGCTGGAATTTGGAATGGCTCATGCGCCCATTCGTATGCCGCTTTTGTTAAAACAACCTCATCTGTACCAAGTGGTGCACCATGAGAATCTGCCTTACCTGATTTGTTTGGAGAACCAAAGCCGATCACCGTTTTCACTTCAATAAGTGTTGGTTTGCCGCTTGATTTTTTTGCTTCTTCGATTGCCTTATTAAGAGCTGCAACATCTGTACCATCAGCTACATGTAAATAATTCCATCCGTATGATTCAAAACGTTTCTTAACGTTCTCAGAGAAAGATTTAGACAAATCACCATCAAGTGAAATATCATTTGAATCATAAAGAACGATTAACTTTTCAAGTTGTAAATGACCTGCTAAAGAAATTGCTTCGGCAGCTACACCTTCCATTAAGTCACCGTCTCCACAAAGTGCATATGTGTAGTGATCTACGATTTCATGACCTGGTTTGTTATATGTTGCAGCTAAATGACGCTCAGCCATCGCCATACCAACTGTCATAGCAATACCTTGACCTAAAGGACCTGTCGTTGCCTCTACTCCAACAGTATGACCATACTCAGGATGTCCTGGTGTCAAAGAATCCCATTGGCGGAAATTCTTAATTTCTTCCATTGGTAAACCATAGCCACCTAAGTGAAGTAAGCTATACAAAAGCATTGATCCATGACCTGCTGATAGTACAAAACGGTCACGGTTCGTCCATTGTGGATTTGCCGGGTTGTGGCGAAGTTGTTTTGTCCAAAGCGTGTAAGCCATTGGTGCAGCACCCATAGGTAAACCTGGGTGACCTGAATTTGCTTTTTCGATAGCGTCTATTGATAAAGTTCGGATAGCATTAATTGCTAATTGGTCCGCTTGTTGTGTCATTTTTGAGACATCCTCTCTCGTCTTATATAATTGTACTTATACAGTGTAGTCAAGATTGCATAAGAAAACAATGCTTTTATCGTACAATTTAACATTTGTGACATACTTATTACTAAATGAGACCCATTAATTCAAAAACTTATTTTTCTTCACTTGTTTTAGCTTTTCTGGCGTTACATCGTTGCCTTCAACATCTACTACTTTTACATGCTCGATTGTATCGCGCATTGTTGCACGGAAAGTATCTAAATACTCTTTTCGAAGGAGCGTTCTTTCCTTAGCTTCTTCCTCAGTTAAACTGCCCGCTTTCGCTTTACGCGATAACTCGTTAATTCGGTTTATTTTTTCTTTTGATAACATTCAAAACACACCTTTCAGAACCTATATTACTATAAAGGTATGCAAAAAAGATTAGATGCGCAAATTATTTGCCTTCCAATCTTTCTTTGTGCTCTATATAACGTCTATGCACGGTTGCCTTGCTCACTTCAAATCCTAGTCCCCTAAGAGTCGTTGCAATTTCTTGGAAAGTTAGCCCTTTTATGCGCAGCTGCACGATTTCCTCAATTGGAACCTCTATTCGTTCTTTCCCTTCAATATTACCTTTATTCGATAAATTCTTTTCAGGACGGTAGCCATTTTCCACAGCACGCCGCATCCCGCGCCGAATTTTCGCATTATGAATTTTACGCTGATACTCTTCAACGACAGCTAAAATTTCAAGAAGCATCGTATCCATTTCATTTAACTGAACAGGTCCGGCATCTCTCATAGAAAAAACATCCGTTTCTGTCTTTTGTAATAAATGAAGCACAGCCATACGTGCATTCCCTCGTCCTAATCGCGTTTCATCTTGTACAAACAGTGCTTCAACCTTCTGTTCTTTAATGTAATCAAGCATTTCTAATATGCCATCCCGTTCTACATCAAACCCGCTATGTTTGTCCTTAAACACAGCTGATACTTGATAGCCATGTTGTTTAGCATAGTGCACTAACTCTTCTTCTTGTCGTTCAAGTGATGAGCTTTGCGTCTCTTTTTCAGTACTTACGCGGCAATAGACGACAGCCTTTTTTTGTTCGTTCATCATTCTACACTTCTCGCAATTTTTATTGAATGAATAGGCTCAGGTTGCTCGCCTACTACTGGAATAATTAATGGCTTCCCTGCCACGATGTTTGAGTCATATAGTTTGTTTTCTACTTTGACAATATCAATCCACTCATCCGATGCCATCTTACCACGATATTGTTCAGAAAGTGCCCATAAGCTATCTCCCTGTTCGATGCTTATTTCTATAAAATCAATGTCACCTGGATTTGTTATGTAGTGATAACCAATAAAAAGTGCACCAAATACTAGTAATAATGAGATATGTGTGTTTTGCTTCAAAAATTTCATGTTATTATCTCCCCTTTAAGAATGTTTGTTCGGAATGTATGTTCTCATAATAATGCGAACTCACGTTTTTGTCAAACACTTTTAGAACCTATGTTTGCATTTACGTTCGCATACTGCTATACTATGAAATAAGTAAAACGAGTACATAAAAGATAAAGAGGTGAGCTACATGAAAAAAGTATCAAAACGACAAGAAGATATACTTTCATTCATAAAAGATGAGGTACGTTCGAAGGGCTATCCGCCTTCAGTGAGGGAAATTGGAGAGGCTGTCGGGCTTGCATCAAGTTCAACAGTACATGGCCATCTTGCACGCTTAGAGCAGAAGGGCTTAATCCGACGCGACCCAACAAAACCACGTGCAATCGAAGTTTTAGAACCTGAAGAATCTATCCAAAAACAAAATGTAATTCATGTACCGCTTGTCGGTAAAGTAACAGCAGGTTCACCAATTACTGCGATTGAAAATATCGAGGAATACTTCCCTCTCCCAGACACTTACGGAGCAAGCGTAGATCAATTATTTATGCTTGAAATTATGGGTGAATCGATGATAGACGCAGGCATTTTAGATGGTGATTTAGTGATCGTAAAACAAAAATCAACAGCTAATAATGGTGATATCGTCGTTGCCATGACAGAAGAAGATGAAGCAACTGTAAAGCGCTTCTTTAAAGAAAAAACGCATTTCCGCCTACAGCCAGAAAATGCCTCAATGGAACCAATTATCGTCAATCAAGTTACGATTCTTGGACATGTTGTCGGTCTTTATCGACGCGTACAATAACATACATTTCTACGAGAAGCGAAATTCGCTTCTCGTTTTCTTTTGTAATTAAACCTCGCATATTTAGACATTTCGCGGACAGCTTTCCTTTTTCCGCCGATATAATCGCATAATCGCTGATTGGCTTCCAAGAACCGATTCGATGTAAAAAAAAGATGGTTAGTTTAGTTAGTAAAGACCTGATTTTACTAAAAAAGAGAGAATCGCTCTTTTTTAAAACATATTAAGTGTTTTTCGAAGCTGCAAACGGAGGAAATACGTGCAGAGCGAAGCAATATATAGCCCGGGATCTTCGATTACTCTCGAATCGGAGCTGAGTACTCTCGAAAGCACTTCACCGCCGATAGAAACGAAAAAAATCAGCATGCAAAAAATCACACGCTGACCCCACAACCTATAAATTTATTCTACACGCTTCCACAAATGCTTTGAATAGTTTTTTGGATACTTCATCTCCAGCGATTGCTAGCTCTTCTGGATGCCATTGAACGCTTAGACAAAATGGTAAAGTTTCATGTACTAATGCTTCTATAACGCCGTCACTAGATTTCGCTGCTACATTTAATGTATCTGCGATTATTTTCACAGACTGATGATGGAAGGAATTGACGGCGATCTTCTCTTCTCCAACTATTTGCTTTAATAAGTTATCGTTACTGAATGTTACATAATGTGTCTTTACAGCTCTTGCAGATACCTGTGTATGCATTAAAGGTCGACTACTTACATGCTCTGCCTCGATATCTTGATACAATGAACCGCCTAGTGCCACATTTAACAGTTGCTGCCCCCGACAAATACCGAAAATCGGCTTTTTCCTAGAGATTGCCTCTTGCGTCAGGAGTATTTCGACTGCATCGCGTTCGGGGCAAATCTTTCCTAATTTCGGGCGAGGCTCTTCACCGAAAATGAACGGATGGATATCATGGCCACCAGTTAACAATAAGCCGTCCACTAATGTCAAAATTTGCTTCACATCCGCATCTACCCCAAGTGGCACCAACAATGGGATTCCCCCTGCCTCCACCACGCACTTTGAATACGCAGCATTTAAGCGAACTGATAAATCATCCTCAACAAACATCGTTAATGCAATTACTGGCTTCACGACTCATTCCTCTTTTCCATTTGACTGTTACTGTTCACTCTACAACAATCCAATATACCAAGCAATTACTTCCTCACCGTAAAAATAAACAATGATCGCCGCTAACGCAATGGAAGGACCAAATGGCACTGGCGTTTTCCGTCCTTGTCCGCGCGCTTTTAAAATGAAAATCCCCACAATCATGCCAATTATTGACGCAAAAAATAAAGTCATTAACGCACCTACCGTACCAAGTACTAAACCGAGTAAAAAGAATAATTTAATATCCCCCCCACCCATGCCACCTCTCGACAATACCGCTATTAAATATAATATGCAAAACCCGACAACTGCGCCGAGAATACTATCCCACCACGGCTCAAGTGGCGATACGATGCGCCCGACAATAAGGAAAGGCAAGACAAATAATAGCACTTTATCTGGAATAAGCATGTAAGCAATATCCGAAACGACAATAATAACTAATAATGAAATAAATAATACTGCCACTATAAACTCCAAACTAAAGCCTAGTTGCCAATAGGCCAAGACAAATAATAGACCTGTCACCAGCTCCATAAATGGGTAAATCCATGCGATTTTTTGCCCACATCCTCGGCATTTACCACGTAAAAATATGTAAGACAACACGGGAATTAAATCGAGTGCCGTTAATTGACGATTGCAAGTCGTGCAATGTGAAGGTGGACGCACTATTGATTCCTTTTTGGGCACACGTAAACCGACTACATTAAAAAAAGACCCTAACACGAGGCCATAAGAGCATACTACAATCGTGTACACTATCTCCATTTTTTAAAACCTCACTTCATTTACAAAAAAGAGCGCACACTTAGTCGCATGCGCCCACTTGTTTATTTAATGTTCACCTTCATAAAAGAAGGTTGTTACTTGAATTGTCGCCGTAACGGTTGGATCGGCATCTTTTTGGTACTTGTCATCTTCACCTGGTAATGAAAAATCGAATGTATCAATTTTCATGACACGTTCAATATTTTCAATTTCTTTAAGGAAATCCTGTAAAGATTCAAAATCTAATGCTGCCACTTCAATACTAAACGTCACAAGTTTTAGCTCTGGTGGCAATGATTCTTTTGCAATGGTTGATGTTGGTGGCTCTGCGGGCTTTTCTTCAGCATTTTCGTCTGTAGGCTGCCCTTCTTCAACAACCGGTGCATTCGGGTCTGTAATTGCCGAATCGAGGACAAGAGAATCATAGTTATTAAATTCAATCGTCTCGATGCGCGTACCAGTCACCGCTTCTATTTCTTCTATATTTAAAATGACATTTTCAATGACACGTTTTTGTGGCACTTTTTTACGCATGGCCAGTGTATTCGATGCCGCTGCTTGCTGCTTCGTCTCAATCGTAGTAATTTGCCCTTTAATGCTAGTAATTTCGTCGTTTAACGTGCTAATAGAAGCTTCCTTCGCTTCCACCTCATCTAGCTTTGGCGTGACAACATAATAGTAAACAGCAAAAAGGATAGCGGCGATTAAAGCGATCAACAGGAGAATCGCTGAATTTTTGCTACTTGAAATTGAATTCATTGGGTGTTCCCTCCTGCTAAGTAAATGCTATCAATTGCTAACGTCACGGTTACTGAATAACGTGGTACTTCTTTGAATTTATCTTTCGCTTTTTCTTTATCGTCTTTTTCTTCCCCATCTACCTCTACATCAAAGTTCGAAATAGAGCCTACCTGCGTATCACTGAAATACGAGCTCGTTGTCAGTTTTTCTACATAAGCTGAAATCGCAGACATTGTCTCAAAATCAACCGTAATATTGACACTTTCTTCTCCAAATTCATAGTCTCGCAAATAGGTAAACTTTGGAAGCATCGACTGCGTTTCAGTTATTAAAGGTGTCACAGGGTATGAAACATTTTCGACAAACTGAACAGATTGCGCAAGTGACCCTTTGTTCGCATTCAGCTTTTCATCGAGATCAGTCTGTAGCTTATCACGTTGTTTCGTTAAAGTTTCCTCACTTGCACTTAATGTTGTAATTTCGCTTTTCGCTTGGAAAAATACGAATATCAAGCACCCTAAAATAATGGCAGTTAGGGCGATGAGTATAATATACACGAGTGCTGGGGCCGATTTTTTTTGCTCTAAATTTGGTAAGAGGTTAATATCTGGAACCATTAGTGTACCTCCTTTAGTGCAAGCCCTAGTAATGTAGCATATTTGCCTGAGAAATTCGGGAATTCTTTTTCTATCAATTTATCATGTAACACGGTAATCGGCTCTTCTAGATTATTTCCTAAAAACTCCGCAATTGTTTGCAGTAGTGGATTATCGCCTAACAAAATAATTTCATCTACTGCTTTTTCCCCTTTATGTAATGAAAATTTAAAGAAATTCATCACTCTGTCAATTTCTAGCACTTGATCGGTTACGAGCATTCGATAATCTTCCTTTTCACCAGAATACGTGAAAGCAAAGTCATCGTCTCCCACTTCCTCTGACTGCCACTGCGTTAAATCTGTGTCAATCGATTGGTAGCGCAAAAACTCGACATGCCCTTTCGAAAAAATACTAATCGACAATTCATTAATCGACCAGTCTGCGATTAAATACGTTTTGTAAGCTTCAACATACTTCATACGCTCTAATAATCGAATATTGCAAAGTGCTCGAATATCCGCAGCTTGCGGCGCTAAAGAAGCATCTAAAAGCATCCCAATCGTTTTGTTCACTTCCTCGGACGGTGCAGCAAACAGCACAGCCTGTCCATCACCCGGCGTTGGATCATACACATCAATAAGCGGCTCCTGAAACGGTAAATGAATGGAATTCCCTAGCTCCATTTCAGCATAGCCCTTCAATTCATGCGCCTTCACATCTTCCGGATGCTCAAAGCTCTTTAATAAAACAGAAGTATCCGGCACAAACATACGAACATTCTGCTTCTTCCCCGCCCATTTCACCACACTATTTTTAAGCACATCAAACAATGCCAATTCATCCTGTATCGTCGCCCCTTCAACAACACCACTCGCTAACGGCAACTCATAACCCTTCCACTGCAACGGGTCAGCACCTTTAGCCACAATCGCCCGCAATACATAATCTTTAACCTCAATGGACACATGTGACTTCTTTTTCTTATTAAACATGTGAAAAGATGCCTCCTCAAAAATAGATTTCTAGAATCAATTAACCATCCATTTCCCAACCAGAAACGTAGCCTAGGCTACGTTTCTGAGTGAGTTGGGAGGGTTACTTTTTACCCATCGAAGCTTGAACTTCGGCTTCTGTTGCACCAGCTTTTAATTTTTTTGTAGCAGGATCAACTGCACCATCTTTGATTTTTTTATACGTATATGTTGAAGATGTCCAAGTTATTGACCAAACTCCAGCAGCAGTTTTATTAACTGTATCTGCATCTGCAAATGTAACGCCCTCTAAATACTCCTTAATATTTGCTCCTGTACAATCAACAGCACCAGGAGTAGTACTATTTGTACATGCGCCATCACTTGCAGCAAGTTTCGCACTATTTATAATTCTAGAAGCATCTCCTAGTTGTGCTTTATCCTCTTGTTTTTGAATAATACCTGTAATTGCTGGAATAGCAATCGCGGCAATAATCGCTAGAATTACAATTACTGCTAGTAACTCAATAAGTGTTAAACCTTTTTCATTTTTTAATAATTTTTTGTTTAGTAATTTTTTGAACATGACTGTTCCTCCTTATAATTTGTATTTATATTAGTGCGAAAAACACCTACACCCATTACCACGACTATATGTTTTCTACATCACCCCCTTTAAAATAAACATCCTTACATACTTTCATATAATTCAAACATAGGTAGGAAAATAGCTGCTACAATGACACCAACAACGCAAGCTAAAATAAGTATCATGAGTGGCTCAATTAGAGACTTTAGCGTATCCACTGAGCGATCGACTTCATCTTCGTAAAAGTCTGCAATTTTCTCTAGCATATAGTCGAGCGAGCCTGTTTTTTCTCCGATTGCTGTCATTTGTGTTACTAATGGTGGGAATAGCCAGCTTTTTTCTAAAGGGTCTGATAAAGTCCCACCTTTCTCTAAATTGTCCCTTGCATCCAGCACGACTTTACCGACAACAGGATTTCCTGTCACCTTTTCAACTATCGTCAGTGCTTGTAAAATCGGTACCGAGCTACTAAACAACGAAGATAGTGTTCGAGTCATACGTGCAATAACATTTTTTTGCATTAATATACCAAAAACGGGTATACGCAATAATATATAATTGACATTAAAGTGGAAAATTTTATTGTTCTTATAGAAAAATCTAAAGCCTGTGACTACAATTGCGATCGTTGCAATGACGATATACCAATACTTGATGAGCCAATCAGAAACACCTACAACAAAAACCGTTAGCGCTGGCATTTCCAAATCCATTTCATCGAATGTTTCCATAAATGTTGGTACTATAACCACCATTAAAAACATGCCGACACCTACTGTTAAAAGCGAAAGAATTGCTGGGTAAGTTAACGCGGATTGAACCTTCTTCTTAATTTTAAATTGCTTTTCTAACGTATTTGCTAAGCGATCTAATGTGTCGTCTATATTTCCGGTTGCTTCACCCGATTTCATCATATTGATGAATAGTAAGGGGAACACTTTCGGATGCTTAGCTGCGGCGTCTGAAAACGTTGTACCACTTCGAATATCTTCTTCCACTTGCACTAATGCTTTTTTTAATGGTTTACTTTTCGTTTGTGCCCCTAAAATATTAGTAGCTTCTACGATGGAGACACCTGCGCGAATTAATGTGGCGTATTGTCGGCAATAAATAACAAAATCCTGGTGTTTAATTTTGCCGCCTATACTCAAATCCTTATGCAAAATGCTAGTAGATTCTTCTACTTGTCGTGCATTTATGCCTTGTCCACGTAACTTTTCAATGGCTGCCTTTTTATTGGGCGCGTCGATTGTGCCCTTTTTTTGCGTGCCTGTTTTTGTTCGTCCACTGTACTTAAATACGGTCAATTAAAATCACCCGCAGTCATAAAAGGTCGTGCATCTTCTAATGATATTTTGCCTGTTGAAATGAGCTGTTGCATCGATGTTTCCAACGTGTGCATGCCTAATGCTCTGCTCGTTTGCATGACACTCGGAATTTGATGGATTTTTTCATTTCGTATTAGGTTTGAAATAGAAGGTGCTTGTACTAAAATTTCGGTTGCTGCAATACGTCCCTTTGCATCTTTTCGTACGAATAATCGCTGTGAAATAATGCCCACTAACACATTGGCTAATTGCACACGAATTTGTCCTTGTTGATGTGGTGGGAAAACATCGATTATACGGTCGATTGTTGTTGCGGCACTGCTCGTATGGAGTGTCGCCATGACTAAGTGACCTGTTTCTGCCGCCGTTATTGCTGTTGAAATCGTTTCAAAATCACGCATTTCCCCGACTAAAATAATGTCTGGATCTTGACGCAGTGAAGCGCGTAAACCATTCGCAAAACTTTGCGTATCCACACCAACCTCACGTTGGTTAATAACCGATTTTTTATGCGTATGTAAATACTCAATCGGATCTTCTAGCGTAATAATATGCTTTGCCTTTGTTTCATTTATATAGTCAATCATCGCTGCTAGAGTTGTTGACTTACCCGAACCGGTTGGACCCGTTACTAAAATCAGTCCCTGTGGCTTTTCTGCTAGCTGGTACAACACTTCTGGCATATTTAACGATTCAATAGAAGGGATTTTTGCTTCTATCAAACGGGCAGCAATTGTTACTTCATTGCGTTGATGATAAGCATTCACACGGAAACGACATTTCCCGGGCAATGAATAGTTAAAATCTGTTTCTCCCTTTTCCTCAAACTCCTGCAATTTATGTGCTGGCAGCATCGCCTTCACCATGCTTTGTAATTCTTCTGAAGTTAGACCCTCGCTACCATAATGCTCTAACTGACCATTAATACGATATACCGGTGGAATGCCCTTTGTTAAATGTAAGTCAGATGCCTTCATTTCAAAGGAACGGGTTAAAAGCTCTTCGATTGTTCTCACAATTACCATCCCATTACTCACATCCTAATCTGCATTTGCTACACGTAGAACTTCAGATGTCGTTGTCATTCCATTCGTTACTTTTAGCAACCCATCTACAAGTAATGTGTGATAGCCTTGTTGTTTCATATAGTCACGAATGACACTATCACCGCTTCGACTTAAAATCATATCCTTAATCGTTCGGTCAATCGGCAATATTTCGTGGATCGCCATACGTCCACGATAGCCAGTATGATTGCATGATGGGCAGCCTTTTCCTTGTCTGCCATGTGTGACACCATTAATGCCATTTTCATGCATAATTTCTAGCTCGCGCTCAGTAAATTCATAAGATTGCGAACAATCACGGCAAACTCGTCTTACTAAACGCTGTGCCATTATTCCTACCAATGACGATGATAGTAAGAATGGTTCGATTCCCATATCTTGCAAACGAGAAATCGATTCAACCGCACTATTTGTATGCAATGTACTCAGCACTAAATGCCCTGTCAACGATGCACGGACTGCAATTTGCGCTGTTTCTAAATCTCGTATTTCCCCAATCATGACAATATCCGGATCTTGACGCAAAATAGAACGTAAGCCTGCTGCGAAAGTTAAACCAACTTCTTCTTTTACTTGAATTTGGTTTATGCCATCCAGTTGATATTCCACTGGATCTTCAACCGTAATAATGTTGACGCCTTCTTCATTCAAGTTCGTTAAGCCTGCATACAGTGTAGAAGATTTACCTGAACCCGTAGGCCCTGTAATGAGCATAATGCCGTTTGGATTAGCAATCATTTTACGGAATAATGCCTCGTTAGTTTCTGAAAACCCTAGCTGCTCAATCGCCCCTGCTGCGCTACTTAAATCTAAAATACGCATTACAACCTTTTCCCCATAAACTGTAGGCAATGTCGAAAGTCGGATATCCACTGGTTTGAAATTGACGTTCGATTTGATACGACCATCTTGTGGAATACGGTTTTCTGTAATATTTAAATTCCCCATAATTTTAATGCGGGCCAATACTACGTTTTGCATATGTTTTGGTAATGATCGCTCTGTTCTTAGCACACCATCCACACGATAACGCACACGTAAATCTGTTTCCTGTGGGTCAAAGTGAATATCGCTTGCTCGTTGTGCTACACCATTGGCAATAATTTGGTTCACTAGACGTACAATCGGTGAATCATCACGTTCGATTTCTTCCTGTGTTTCAGTACCGATAACACCCATATCAGATAGTGCAGCATCCATCGATTCTTGTAAGTCGTAGTATTTCGTCAGCGTCCGGTATAAATCATCCTTCGCAGCAATACTCGTTTCAATTTGACAGCCCGTAGTCATACGTACTTCTTCAATTGCAAAATAATCCATCGGGTCAGCCATTGCTATAAATAGCTTATTTTTTTCACGTCGAATCGGCATAATATTCGCACGTTTCGCAAGCTCTGCTGGAATAAGCTGCAATAATTCAGGGCTAATGGAATACTGATTTAAGTGAATATGTGGAATACCTAATTGAAACTCTAATACTTCTATTAACTGTTGCTCTGTTAAGACATTCTCTTTAATAAGAAAGTCTCCAAGCTTTTCGTTTTTCGTTTTCGTCTTAAGGGCATATTCAAGTTGCTCTAGTGTAATAACGCCAGATTCAACGAGTAAATCGCCTAAACGTTTACGTCCAGCTTTTATCGCCATGTTGAACTGCTCCTTTCGTTATGGGCTTGTTTGTACAAAATTCCCACCTTTATCATAGTAGCCGTAGACAATATCAGGATCAGTTGCTTCTGGTGGCGTACCAATATTCGTTGAACCACCTGTATTCGGGTTATTGCCATTATTAGTTGGAGGCTTTGATGTATCTGGTAAGCCGTCACCATTTAAGTCGATTTGTAAATCAGAGTCATTCGCAGGTGGCTGCCCACTACCAACTGTCACAGCAGGCTCTCTTGAAGAACGCACGATAATTTTATTAACTGGTGGATAATAGTCTCGACTAACAAGCTCTTCCGTTGTACTTCCATTTTCTAAAATAGAACGGTACACCTCAACTCGAACGCCTTCACGTCCCTCTTGCAAAACTTGTTCTTTCCCAATTGCTAATTCATCTGAATAACGAATAATAATGCGTGGTTTCACAATTTTGTCTTTCGCTACACGAACTGAAATATCCTTGTCTTTCGTTTGTGCAAAAAGCTCTATTTTCAAAGAATCGCCTTCTAGCAACGCCTTCACTTTATACGGCTGTTGCGCACGATTAACAAACTGTAAATCTTTCATGAGCACTTGGTTCACAGTTACATCAAGACCTTGCTGTAAATAACCAGGTGTTGAATTTTGTGAATGACGCTCCAAAATTTCTACTTCTGATTGAAGCGCTGCATGATACATCATAGAAGCAACAAAATTTAAAGCCTCTTGATTGGCAATATCAGAAGTATCACCAATCGTCTCTAAAAAGGAAAATGTTGTTTCCGGTACAATGATTTTGTCATTTAATACGTTCGCAAGTTCTAATACACCTTGTGCATTTGCGGGCACATTGTCAATTGACAGTGCTAAGCGCTCTGTTTCAATAGCAGATGTATCAGCCGCAACTGCTTGTATTTCATGTCCTTTTAAATTCGAGGCATTGTCTAACAATGTTGTAAAAGTAGGATCAACTTCCCACATTCCTGTTTTTTTCAGCAGCACTTTCACTTCATCTTTGACATTTACCTTTAGTGGCATTTGTACAATTTTATCTTGTTCCCAAAATGCGTACCAAGATTTATCTGTCATCAGTTCAAAATCCGCAATTGTGGAAGGGATATCAAATTCAAATAATGAAGGATCGATTGTAGCCGTAACTCCAGCACCTTCGATTACTACGGGAGATGCTAACCATTCTGTAACAGCAGCATTTAGTGCTACTTCGATTTCCTCTTTACTCAATTTTGTCACTGCTACTCCACCAATTGTCATATCTTTCGTACTTTCTTTAGCGAATGCTGTCGTATGCCCTATACTATTTGGTAAACACATAGAAACGAATACAGCGATCACTGTTGCAAGAATTATAGATTTGAATGGTTTTTTCATTTTTTATCACCTTTCCAATTACCAAAATACAGATTGTAATTACCTATGTTTTAACACTATCATTACGGACCTAAACACTCATTATATTTAGAATACTATAAATTATATAATTTTGGTAATCCTTTTTTACTACTTTTATACAATTCTCAATTTATGTTCTTTCATAAAAATAATAATACAAGGCAATATTTCAGTGTTTTATGAACTATATAATATGTAAGTTTTGGATTTCCTGTATTTCAATCTACCAATCCAGCAAGCCATAAATTCTAACAAAAATGTGAACTATGACTTTTGTCACAACATATTCCCAATAGATATGCTACATTATCTTCCAATGTCCCTCGTACCAACATTATATTCCAAAGTAACACCACCTGTATATACAAGTTATTACAATTTCCTCAAAAATATTTCACCGACCAAAGCCCTTTTACCTAACTAAAATCCTTATTATTCAATATCTATATATTGTAAATAAAGATTCATGACTATATAATTAGATAGAGTTTACGAGATTTATAGGATTTTTCACATAGAACGCCCAAACATCAACCACCATACTCGATAGCCCGTATCTACATAAAAGGTTCTTAATATTCAATTTTCTACACATACTTCATCACTACATACTAGAACTCACACCACTACCAACAGGAGGTCTCCGAATGCCAGCTTTAAAATCTCAAAACGAAAAAGGATTCACACTGATAGAAGTAATCGCTTCTATTTTATTAATCACTATAATATTAATTTCGCTTTTCTCCTTATTAGTCCAATCCAATAAAACGACAAATTCATCCAAGAACATTGTAGACGCTACCTATGTCGCACAAGTTGAAATGGAAAAGATATTTTCAGAAAGGAAAGTAAGTACGTTAAGTGATGTTGTTGCAAATCGAAGCTCTCCTTGGTTAGATTATTCTGTTCCAACAGCGGCAGATAAAACAGCAGCATCGCAATCTTGCAGTCCTTCAGTAGACTTTTTTTCTTCTAGCCATACATTTGAAAAAACTGACGCTGACTTTTCATATAAGCTAACAATTAAACCTCACTGTAAAGATAAGAATTTAGCTAATGTTATCGTTGAAGTATATGAAGAAAGTACTTTAAAAAGCGTGATGGAAAATATATATACTTGGAAGTGATAAATATGCGAAAAAGATATTCAAACAATAGAGGAATGACTTTAATAGAGGTTTTAGCGACAGTTGTAATATTAGGCATTGTATTTTCTCTAATTTTTAACATTCTAATTTCAAGTAATGATAATCAAATAAAGCAAACACAGAATAACCAAGAACTTAATGATGTGACCTATGTATTGAAACAAGTCACGAAAGATATGAGAAAATCGACTTCTTACGACAAAAATACACAGACGTTTATTGGTCCTTCTCAATATAAATATCTTTTCGACCCTGATACAAACACTTTACAACGAAATAACGAATTACTTTCTTCAATTATCGAAGAGTTTTCTCTTACACCTTTAAACAATTCAAAAACAATAATTGTTGTAATTAAAAGTACCAATGGTCATACAGTTAGTACAAAATTGACATTTAGGAGTGGTGGTTAAATGAAAAGAATTTCTCTTCTTAGAAACAATGAAAATGGTTATTCACTACTAGTTGTTTTTTTAACAATTATTTTAGTTACTGGTATCGGGGTTGGTCTACTGACAGTTTCTGCAAATTCTTTAAAAACTTCTACAAACGAGAGAAAAGACCAGTCTATTTTTTACATTGCGGAAGCTGGCTTAAACTATGAAAAAGCACAGATAATTACCCGAATCAATCAAGGTTATCGAAATGCTCAAAGTACCTATGCAAGCTTACCTAAAAAAGAAAAAACCGAAGATAAATTCAATTCACTTTATGAAAATGCCGTGAAATCTGCAATTCAAACCTATCTATCTTCAGAGAAAAAACCTTTATTAAAAGAAAACTTTTTTTCTAAGCAATTTGATCAGCAGCCGATTGCTGAAATAGCTATTCAACTTGATCCTACAAACCCTAGAAAATATAGCCTCACTTCAAAGGGATATTTCGAATCTTCACCATCTAATTTCAGAACACTCAACCAAAATATCGAAATAGTCCTTGAAGCAAATTCATCAAATGTCCCACCCGACCCAGATTACCCACATCCATTCGTCCCTGAATTTACTGTGCATACTAAGGGGGATATTTCACTGTCAGGGAGTGCAACAATCGATGGTAATGCAGCAACAGAGAATGGAAATTATTCAATAACTGGGGGATCTTCTATTACAGGAACTACTAATAAATCAAACTATCCCGGTGCAACTGTTCTCCCAAAATTCCCAAATGAGGAATTTACAAAAGAAGATTGGGATAAATTAAAACCACCTGCGAATCTAGAAGTCGTACATAGTGACGGCCAAAAGGCATTAATTATTAATAACGGCGATTTTTTAGCGACAAATTATATAACTAATAATTCTACATTAAAACTATCTAATTCTACTCATTTTAAAAGATTCGCTGTAAATGAAAGTAATATTGTGACAATCGACGTGGGGGACACAGACAAACATCTATATATTGATAATTTAGATATTATCGAAGGTCATATTAAAGTCGTCGGAACAGGAAAGCTGAATATTTATGTTAAGAATAGTATTAAAATTAACGGCTCATTTAATAAGATGGGTGATGCAAATCAAGTAAATTTCTTTTACAATGGGCGCACAGATTTGAACATTTCAGGAAACACTCAAGCTACCGCTTCTCTCTATTCAAACTCTACTGAAGCTAACTTGAGCTTCACAGGTAGCACTGGCTTTAGTGGTAATATATATACTAATGCAAAAAGCGTTAAGTTATCCGGTGCGTCAAATTCAAATGGTCAGTACATTATTGCACCCTTTGCCAAAGTCGAATTAAGTGGTAGTGGTTCTATTAAAGGTGCTCTTCTAGCGGACTCTTTATATGCTGATGGTGGTACTTCTGTTACATTCGTTGAAAGTATTATTAAACCTCCAGATACGGGCTATGTTGACTACGGTGACCCTATTAAATTATTTAAAGAAGATGCTATGTTAGAAAAGTAATAAACCTATAAAAACACCTTTATCGTCCAGATATGATTTTGGTGTTTTTTTATATTTGCACAGAATAAAATGTAACATTTCCTGCTATAAATCCTCCACACTATCCCCTATTACTCTCTACCTAGTCTCCACGTACATTAAAAAATCGCATTCGTATTCCTCCACTTCCGCCCGAGAGAGCAGGTCCCGACATCACTATAAAGTTACGCATAAGGTTAAGCTACATATTTTTAATAGTAGCTTTTTATCCTGTTCGAAACGAAGTTTATCACGCACGAATTTACTTTTATCACGCACGACACCGATTTTATCACGCACAAAACACATTTTATCCACATCCAGGTCGCATATTACACATTTGATACACTTTTCGACAACACCAACTAGAGCCGACCCGCGTCATCACCATAAATTTTTACTTTCTCAGCTTAAAAAAACGCCTACATTCCGAATAAACGAAATTGTAGACGCTTCTCTATTAATCTATTTGCCAACTATCTTCAAATGCCTAAACTTTCACCTTGAAATCAGAAACATCTTCATCTAGTACAAAGTTTGTGCCACGTTGTTTGTGTGCATAGACGAAGAATGTTGCTGTGATGATGATGGCCGCTACTACGCCACCTACGTAGGATACGCTTAGTGGTAAGCCGAAGCCCATTTTCGGTTCGTATAAAATATAAACGAACACCATATCAGTCATGAAAATAGCTGGAATCGTTGCGATCCAGTGGTTTTTAAAGGATAGGAATAAATACATCGCCCCTACCCATAAGGCGATAACTGCTGTTACTTGGTTTGCCCAAGAGAAGTAGCGCCATAAAATATTGAAATCGATTTTTGTTAGTGCATATGAGATGACGAATAATGGAACAGCAATCCATAAACGGCTAATCATTTTTACTTGTACAATTTTGAAATAATCCGCAATAATCATACGCGCTGCACGAAACGCCGTATCACCTGATGTTATAGGTAAAACAATAACACCTAGAATGGCAAGCGTACCACCGATAGAACCTAACATTAGAAGAGAAACTTCACTTACAACACCAGCTGGACCAGGACCACCCGGAGCGAGCATTTCACCTAAGCCGCCATAACCGTTAAACAAGCTCATCGCTGCTGCTGCCCAAATCATTGCGATAACACCTTCAGTGATCATCATACCGTAAAAGATTTTGCGTCCTTCTCTTTCATTTTTCGTCGTACGAGAAATGATTGGCGACTGTGTTGCATGGAAACCTGAAAGTGCACCACATGTAATCGTAAAGAAGATTAATGGGAAAATTGGTAATTGTGATGGATGCATATTTTGTAATGTTAACTCTGGAATTGGTGCACCTGTTACAACAAGCCCGATTCCAACTCCAACAGCTGAAATAACTAATAACGCACCAAACATTGGATAGAAGCGTCCAATAATTTTATCAACTGGTAATAATGTTGCTAAAATATAATAGACGAAAATAACAAAAGTAATAATAGCTAGACTAAATTTCCCGTCCATCAAATTGTGAAGTAACATCGCTGGTGAAGTAACAAATACTGTACCTACCAAAATTAAAAGTAATAATGCGAAAACGTTTACAATATGTTTCATGTACTTTCCTAGAAATTTCGATGCGAGCTCAGGTAAATGTGCGCCACGATTACGAATCGAAATCATCCCCGTTAAATAATCATGAACGGCCCCTGCAAAAATACACCCGATCACAATCCAAACGAATGCAACTGGACCGTATAATGCCCCTGCAATTGGTCCAAATACAGGACCTACCCCTGCAATATTCAATAGCTGGATCAGTGAATTTTTCGGAGTCGACATAGGCACATAATCTACACCATCAGCATTTACATAAGCTGGTGTAGGACGTTCATCTTTTTCACCAAAAACCTTTTCTACGTACTTGCCATACGTAAAATATCCTACAATTAATAACACAATACAAACTAAAAATGTAATCAAACTAACACCCCTTTTGTTTTCAGAATATTCACTACGAACATAATGTTAACACTAAAAATTAATGGTAACAATAGTAACTTTTTTACTGATTCATACAAATCCATAGATTTCATATCACTTTTTTATATTTTTTGTTAAATCCGCATCCCTTTTTACTAAAATATAAAACAATAATAGTGAACCTTTAGTGATAGGTTCACCCATTTTCGTGCCTACTTTAGACCTCTTAGAAAACATTATTTTGGCTCTTTATACGATAATGCACGACTACTATCACTTGTTCCTTGCGTTGTCGGATCCACCACTACCCCTAGCAGCACTAATAACGATAATACTGTGTTGAAAATGGTCGTTAGCTGCCCACTCAACTGCTCTGATAATTCATATCCAAATAATGCTGCAACCTGCTGTCCCAATAAAAATAATAATGCAAAAAAGGCGATTAAAAACTGCTTATGCTGAAAGCGCACTTTCCAGTTAATTTTCATTCTAAAAACCTCCTCACGGCATTATATGCAATCCAACAGCTCTTCATAATAACAAAATGATTTTCTAAATAATGTATGAGAATATGAAATTTACCCTAGTTTCAATAGGCATAGAAATAGTTCATCTATCCGTACACCACATATGTTAGTAATGATTCACAACTAATTAAAACAGGAGGTCAAAACATGTTTAATCGAAATAGACGTCAAGCAAGACGTTGCAGAAATGCACAATGTCAAAATCAATGTTGCATGCCACCTAACCAATTTAACCCATCGCAAATGTCACCTAACCAATTCAATCCAAATCAAATGTCCCCCAACCAATTCGATCCGCCACAAATTTCACCAACAGAACAAATTGTGCAAACAAATGTAATGCGCACTGTTGTTCCACACGTTCATCCAAGACATATTACAACTGTTAACCAACATATCATCGATCACCAACACCATTTCCCTTGCACAGAATCAGTAGTGAACGAATGCTGCGAGCAAAACACAATGTGTGGCATGCCACATAACAATTGGAATGGTCCACAACCAAGACGTAGATTCTTCTAAACTTTGTGCTTTGCCGGTATAATCATTCAAACTCGCTTAGAAAATTGGGGATAAACTAATAGTTGTGCATAATAAAAATAGCACCGCACGTGAAATATCTATGCACGATGATAGTTATATAACCCAATGTTACTCTATAGCGTGTTTGAGATGATTTATATAAAACAGGATGGGAGAAGTGAGACTTATTCCCATCCTGCTTTACTTTAAGAACCTTTAGGACAAACATTTATGTATTATTTATTGCCGTTTTTTACACAATCATGAAAAGGAGCTATTTCAAAATGCACTTGCAAATCACTTTGAGCTAGCCCCTTCATATAGAAAATTATTATTAAATGTTCATTCACACGACTATCTTTCTTGGTTATCATAATATGTTGTATCTGCATAATTTTGATCATTTCCTTTTAGATAAGCCAAAATGATTTTTGGATTTTTAAGCAGTCCCCAATCACCATATGCATCAAACCTTCTACATGATGTAATCATTCCATTTTTTATTGTGCCATATTTTTTATTACTTTTCTTACCCAAGTCTTTTAATCTTTTCGCAAAGTCGGCGTCCTCTGCCATCAGCATCTTTTCATTAAATCCTTGGATTGCCAAAAAGTCTTTCCTATTGCACCAAAAAATACCTACTGATATAGCCCCGTATTTGAAAACTAACGGAACAATAATCAATATACTCGAAACGATAATGCCAAATGACATTCTTTCAAATTGCCCATTTACGCCGCCACCGATATACTTTCCTGAAGCTAAATTACGCTCAGCATTACATAAAAGATTCTCGTTCATCAATGTATCCGCATCGATCGTAATAATTATTTCCCCACTCGCGATAGCAGCCCCAGCATTTCGGATTTTGGACAAATTTTTATCCTCATTTTTTAATGTAATGCAGTGATACGACTTTGCAATTTCTTCCGTTTTGTCAGTACATCGATTTAATACAACGATAATTTCAACCTGATTCTTATATCCTTGTGAAGCCGCTACAATTGAATCTAAACATTTCCCAATATACTTTTCTTCATTATGTGCAGGAATTATTATTGAAAACTTAATGTTATCTTTAACTTCTCCTACTGTCGATTGAATGTTTTCTGCCACGTTTCATCACTCCTACCTAAGTTAATTCCATAAATTACGCTAACTATTTTATATGTTCCTAGTAGGAAACATTATTATCAAGTTGGTTCTTTTTTCAATTTGAACCAGCTTCATTTTCATGAAACTTTCACAATTTTGTGGGCAGAAAAAATGCGTTGGAGCTCTATAGCCCCAACGCTTTTGATTAATACATTTTTAAATATTGATCGCGTTCCCATTGGTGTACTGTTGTACGGTACATGTCGAACTCGATTTCTTTTGCTTCTTTGAAGTTTGCGTAAATGTGCGCGCCTAATGCTTCTTGCGCTATTTTGTCTTTTGCAAGTAATGCTAAAGCGTCGTCTAAAGCAGCTGGTAAGTTATCGATACCATTTGCTTGGCGCTCTTCTTCAGACATTACATAGATGTTGCGGTTAATAGCAGCTGGTGGTGTCATTTGTTGACGAATCCCTTCAAGACCCGCCTCTAAAATAACAGCCATCGCTAAATACGGGTTAGCTGATGGGTCCACTGAACGTACTTCAACGCGTGTTGAAACACCACGTGAAGATGGGATACGGATTAGTGGTGAACGGTTTTGACCAGACCACGCTACGTAACAAGGTGCTTCATAACCAGGAACTAGACGTTTATAAGAGTTAACTGTTGGGTTTGTAATTGCTGTAAAGCCTTGAACGTGCTCTAATACACCCGCCATGAATTGCATTGCCGTTTCAGATAAACCAATTTCAGTTGATTCATCATAAAATGCATTTTCTTTACCATTGAATAAAGAGACGTTAAAGTGCATACCTGATCCAGCTTCACCGAATAATGGTTTTGGCATGAACGTTGCATGTAAGCCATGTTTACGAGCAATCGTTTTTACTACTAATTTAAATGTTTGGATGTTGTCACAAGCTGTGATAGCGTCCGCATACTTAAAGTCGATTTCGTGTTGTCCTGGCGCTACTTCATGGTGAGAAGCTTCAATTTCAAAGCCCATTTCCTCAAGCTCAAGAACGATATCACGACGGCAGTTTTCTCCAAGGTCAGTTGGTGCTAAGTCAAAGTAACCACCATGGTCATTCACTTCTAACGTTGGCTCGCCTTTTTCATCTAATTTAAATAAGAAGAACTCTGGCTCAGGCCCTAAGTTAAAGCTTGTGAAGCCCATATCTTCCATTTTTTTAAGGATACGCTTTAAGTTGTTACGTGGGTCACCGGCAAATGGTTCGCCTTTCGCAGTATAAACGTCACAGATGAAACGTGCTACTTTCCCTTTTTCCGCAGTCCAAGGGAATACTACGAAAGTATTTAAATCAGGATATAAATACATATCTGATTCTTCAATACGTACGAAACCTTCAATTGATGAACCATCGAACATCATTTTGTTGTCTAGTGCTTTGTCTAATTGACTAACAGGAATTTCAACGTTTTTAATTGTGCCAAGGATATCCGTAAATTGTAAACGAATAAAATTAACGTTTTTTTCTTCGATAAGACGTTTAATGTCCTCTTTTGTGTATTTACCCACAGTTTTCCACACTCCTATAAATTGTCTAGCTATATCATGACTCGTTTTAATAGAAACGAGAGAGATCCCCTTGACGGATTGAAGATTTTTGCATGCGTTGTGCCTGCTTCATTTCTTCACGCATTACACGGCGTAATTCCGTGTCACTTAAGTCAATTTCATTTTGAACGGACTGATCACTTTTCTTAGCAAATATTCTCTTAATCTTTGCCATATTCATGCCCTGTTCTAAGTAATCTTTTATTTCTAGTAAAATATCGACATCGTTTAATGAAAACATACGACGATTGCCATCTGTTCGGTGCGGCTCTATTAAATGATGTTCTTCATAATAACGAATCTGGCGTGCCGACAGCTCTGTTAGCTGCATCACGATACTCATAGAAAGTAAAGGCATTGTTCGTCTTATTTCACGACTCATTTAAGTCCCCTCCAATACCCGATTATCATACAACGAATCGCTTTCACTGTCAACGGAGATGTAAGGTTATATAACATGGTATTTTCAATAATTTTTAGACTTGTATACATTTTTGACAAAATTAAAAAAACTACTCAGTATTTTATACTGAATAGTTTTTTAATTTTACTATACTTGTAGTTTTTGGATCGCACTACAAATGGCAAATTTCACGTGCTCATAAGTTAAGCCACCTTGAATAAATGCGGTAAATGGTGGTCGGATTGGGCCATCTGCCGTCAATTCAATACTTGAGCCTTGAATGAATGTTCCAGCAGCCATAATCACATCATCTTCATAGCCTGGCATATAGGCAGGTTCTGGAGCATAATGCGCATTGATCGGGGAGTTTGCTTGAATTTCACGACAAAAGGCAATCATTTGTTCAGCCGTTTGAAATGAAACCGACTGAATTAAGTCCGTTCGCTTGTCTTTGTAGTGAGGAGATGTAGTCATCCCCTTTTCCTCTAGCATAGCTGACGTAAAAACAGCACCTTTTAAAGCTTGCGACACAACGTGCGGTGCTAAGAAAAACCCTTGATAGAAATCACCTAATGTATTTAATGTCGCACCTGCCTCTGCACCAATACCTGGCGATGTCATGCGGTAAGCACATTTTTCAACTAAATCAGCTCGCCCTGCAATATAACCACCGATTTTCGCTAAGCCACCGCCCGGATTTTTAATAAGGGAGCCCGCCATTAAATTTGCCCCTACTTCAGTCGGTTCAAGGTCCTCAACAAATTCACCGTAGCAGTTATCCACAAAAATGACCGCTGTCGGAGCCAGTTTTCGAATTTTATCGCACATCATTTGAATTTGTTCAATCGTGAATGATGGACGTGTTGCATAACCTTTTGAACGCTGAATGGCAATCATTTTCGTATTCGGTGTAATGGCCGCTTGCACACCTGCCCAGTCAATTTCTTTGTTGTCAATTAAATCCACATGGCTATAGCCAATTTTATAGTCCTTTAATGAGCCCGTATCTTTGTCACCACCATCAACAATCGATTGCAATGTATCATACGGCTGACCTGAAATATAAAGCAATTCATCTCCCGGACGTAGCACACCAAATAAGCTCAGTGTAATCGCATGCGTGCCCGAAATAATTTGTGGGCGCACAATCGCCGCTTCTGCTCCAAATACTTCTGCATAAACGCGCTCTAAATTATCTCGCCCTTCATCATCATAGCCATAGCCATTGGAAGGATGAAGATGATAGTCACTCACTTGATGTTTACGAAATGCCACTAACACTTTTTGCTGATTGTAAAATGCCATGTCCTCAATTCCGGCATGAATCGGACGTACTTGCTCTTCTATTCTTGTTGCAAGTGCCAATGTTTCTGTTGTTAAATTTGTTTTAAAAGTCATTATGTTCGTCTCCGTTTCAGGTTTGTTCATTCCCTATCTTATCAATTTGAACGTCAGCCTGCAAAACTTGCTATTGTTTCTAGGTTCTAGTTGCGCTAAGCTAGTTGCTAATTGTAATCATAGAAGGAGTGAATGGGATGGCGTGGGAAGTTTTTAGCATCATTGGGACAATTGCTTTTGCTATTTCCGGGGCAATAATTGCAATGGAAGAGGAATATGATTTATTCGGTATATACATACTTGGTATTGTGACAGCATTTGGTGGTGGCGCCATTCGTAATTTACTTATAGGCTTACCAGTTACAACTTTATGGGGGCAAGATATGATGTTCCAAATTGCTATTGCAGCGATTACTTTATTTTTCTTATTTCCACATCATCTCATATCACATTGGCATCGTTGGGGTAGTTTTACAGATGCAATTGGCTTATCGGCATTCGCTATTCAAGGGGCTCTGTATGCGGTGAAGCTAGATATGCCACTTAGCGCTGTGATTGTAGCTGCGGTATTGACTGGATCAGGTGGTGGTATTGTGCGAGATTTACTAGCTGGTCGAAAGCCACTTGTATTACGAGATGAAATATATGGCGTCTGGGCCGCAGTCGCTGGGCTCATAATTGGCCTCGAATTATTATCTGGAGATATCTTTTTATATGTATTATTCGTATTAATTACAGCTTTACGAATTCTCTCTTATACGAGGAAATGGCGACTACCTTTACGGAAATTACAGCGTGTTTAGGTGAAGGTTGGATTGTGGGTCGGTTATCGTGCACTCGATTGGATTTATCGTGCAAAATTACATATTCATCCGCAGTTACATACTCAAAATTCACTTTTGCCTACTTTGTTGCACTTCACTGCTTGGGCGATGACCACTTCGTCCAATTTGCAGTTCATAGTTCGCTTCGATCCGTAAACTTAAAGTTCATTCTTCTATTATAGGAATCAAGTAGCGTCTATTTTTATTATTACCTTCTTTCTCGAAGTTTAGTTGTTGCAATATTCGGTACGCACTATCATGAGTGGGTACACCAAATTCTGTACAATATTTGATTTGTTATAAACTCATTTTTCAATCGTCTATAATCTTGCAATGCCAATGAAAACGCTGCATTATCACACATGCCACATACTTTGCAAAACCAGTCCCCTTTTAAGAAAAACATTCTTTCATTAAAAAAGCAACTTGGACAAAGCACACCTGTTTTCAAAGAATCTATTGAAATCTCAGGTATCCATTTTTTCGGCCGATTTAACGATTGGATTGTTTTTGCTAATTCAAATAACTGATGATTGGGTGATACCTCTTCTTGATATTGTTTTAAAAATTGTTCAATTATTTGCGGGAGCCCTTCACGATGAATAATATGACAGTTAGAGCTAGTGTCACTAATAATTGTTGACGGATACGAAATCACGACGAGGGATTTAATTGGTAGATTGATATTATTTTGTTTAAATAGTTTTCTAATAAATCTTTCATGACGCAAAACCTGATCTACTGGGTTAAGCAAACCGTCTACTCTGCCATCTGGAGTGACTCTTATGAATTGCCTTGTTGTATCATTAAAACTCACGCGACCAGCTATGTTTTTTATTTCCAGTACGCAAGCAAAATACGGGGTCAAATAAAGGCTATCAATCTGATGTGAATGGCCCGCTTCATTAACTAACTCTAAATTATGAAATAAAAAATTGGGGAATGGAAAATGCATTTCTTGCCAAAGCCAATCTACATGGAGCTCTCCAGCATATCCGGCTTTTGCTTTTCGGTACATATCATGAAAGTTTGGATAATTTGAAGAAGACTTTGGCAGGCGTCGTACGATTGATTCTAGCATGAGAAGTTTATGAGATTTGGTCCTTTCGAGTATTAGCAATATTTCACCACCTTTCATCACCTATTATAAATCAACATCCAATTTAAGTAATCTATTTGTTCGATAAAATGAGAGATATTTATCCTGCTCGAATTGAATTTTATCACGCAGAAATTACGTTTTATCACGCGCGACTACGACTTTATCACGCACAAAATTCGTTTTATCCGCATCCAGCTCTCATACTTCACATTTGGCTCGCTTTTCGACACTACAAACTAGAACACAACAAAGAAACCCTCGCTATTAATTACGCGAGGGTCTCCATTTTTAATCTATTATTTAAACTCTAGTTCGCCGTCGTATGCTAGCATACCGCCTTCAAGGTTTGTTACGTCAAACCCTTGTCCAGCTAGGTAAGCACAAGCGTTAGCAGAGCGTCCGCCTGCTTTACAAACGATAATGTATGGTTTAGTTGAGTCTAGTTCGTCTAAACGTTCCGGAATTGTACCGAGCGCGATATGTTTTGCACCAGGGATCATTCCTTGTTCTACTTCGTCATCTTCACGTACATCAAGGATATATAGATCCTCATTTGTATCTAGTAATGCTAATAAATCTTCTGTTACCATTGATTTCACTTTGAATTCCTCCATTAAATAAGCTGTGCACTTTTATTCATTATAACTTGTACTGTATAAAACGGCTAGTAAAGTTCACTAGCCTCCAATACAGTATTCATCACTCTTGGGCATTAGTAAATTCAACTGGTTTCGATGGTACGAATGTAGAAATGGCATGTTTGTAAATTAGATGCTGCTTCCCCTCGGCGTCTGCTAATAGTACCGTGAAATTATCATAAGACTTCACAGTGCCTTTTAACTGAAATCCATTCAGCAGGAAAACTGTTAGGAAAATATTATTTTTACGCAAATGATTTAAAAACGTATCTTGTAAATTAATAGATTTCATAAAATGCGTAACCCCTTTTCTCTCTATTTAATACATTCTCATACTCTATATTTCTATACGACCGACACTTTTCCCTTTAATAATTCTGAATAATCTAAAATAAATACAATAACTACTTTCCTTCTATAAAATAGACGTCCATTTTGTTACGGAAATAGGTTAGTTGACGCTTTGCATAGCGACGAGAATTTTGTTTCAAACTTTCTAGTGCTTCATCTAATGAACATCTTTCATCTAAATAATCATATAACTCTTTGTAACCAATTGCCTGAATCGACTGCACATCGCGAATTCCCCGTTGCCATAAACTCGTCACTTCTTCTAATAGACCCTTTTCCATCATTATATCGACCCGGCGATTAATGCGGTCATACAATTCTGCGCGGTCCATATGATTACCTAAGCCAATGATAAAATGATTATAAAGCGGTATTTCTCCGCGGTTTTGGGCTTCTGCCGCCTTCGATACGCCGCTTAGCTCAATCATTTCTAGCGCACGAATAACCCGTCTTGTATTATTCGGATGAATGGTTTCAGCAGTTTTTGGATCGAGCTCCTTTAAACGCTCATGCATCGCTTCAGGACCTAGCTTTTCTAACGCATCATAATAAGCCCGTCGCGCCTCTTCATCCACCTTCTCCTCTGTAAATTGGAAGTCGAATAACACAGCTTGCACATAAAGACCTGTACCACCAACTACGATTGGCAGTTTGCCACGCGACCTAATTTCTTCAATTTTTTCACGGACTAAACGTTGATATTCCGCTACAGAAAAGGATTCAGTTGGCTCTTTGAAACTTAGTAAATGATGTGGGATGCCAGCCATTTCATCTTCTGTAATTTTAGCTGTGCCGATATCAAGCTCTTTGTAAATTTGCATCGAATCGCCGTTAATAATTTCACCATTGTAGGCCTTTGCAAGTTCTATACTTAATGCTGTTTTACCTGAAGCAGTTGGACCTACAATAGCCACTACTTCAGCGTTTTTCATCTTGTCATGTATCATATTTCTCTAACCACCGTAAAATTACTTTAAACACTGCTTGTTGATTGTCTTCATTTAAAATTTCATGTCTTTTATTTTCCAATAAATAAACTGTAATGTCTTCTATGCCTGCTTTGTTGAATTGCTGTGCTACGCTATATACGCCCTGCCCTAGTTCCCCTACAGGATCCTCGCTTCCGCTAATGAAGAAAATCGGTAAGTCTTTACGAATGTTAGCGATAGCGGATTTTTTATTTAACGCTATTAAGCCACCTGTTAAATCTGCAAAAAACTGATTTGTTGGGATAAATCCACAATAAGGATCTTGTATATATTTATCCACTTCCTCTTCTACAGAGCACAGCCAATCAAACGCTGTTTTCGCTGTTGAAAAATGATTGTTAAAGCTGCCAAAGCTCAATTCGTTCAATAAAGGGCTTTCTGTATTTTTGCCTTCTTTTTTCGCTAAAGCCTTTGCCACATAATGACCCGCAATATGCAAATTAGTAACGGCACCTGTGCCACACAAAATCACCTTATCAACCGACTCACTATACAGCTGGATAAAACGTCTCGCAATAAAAGAACCCATACTATGCCCAAGTAAAATGAATGGCACATCAGGATAAGCAGCACGCATCGCTTTTGTTACTTCCCTGACATCTTGCACAACATGGTCAAAACCTTCTTCATCCGCAAAATAACCTAGTTGGCCATTGCGCATAGCTGTCCGCCCATGGCCTCGGTGATCATGCATTGTTACGAAATAGCCTGCTGCACAAAGTGTTTTTGCAAACTTGTCATAGCGCGCACTATGCTCTGCCATTCCGTGCAAAATATGAATATGGCCAATGCATTTACCGGTAGGCTCCATTTGATTTGTAAAAACAATATGACCATCTGCCATTTGCAAATATTGTTCCATACTATGCACGCACCTTTCTTGTTACAAACTGTGTTGCTTCTGAGATGGCTTCTTGCAATTGCGCTGCATATTGCTGCTGTTCTTCAGAAGTATAGCCAATTACTTCCTTCAAAATTTGGCTGACCGGCTCCTGGTAACGTTTCACCGTATCAATATCAAAATATAACATACCTGTTCGTCGTATAAAGAAATCAGCAGGTGTATAAATCATTTCGTGTTCAATACTATAAAGCAGCATCGCATGTAATGGTAACGGTAAAACCCGCTCCTCTTCATACAAATCCTTCACATGCTTAAATAAACTATCCACATTTGTTCCATATTTTAATACAAGTGTTTTTGCATCCTCATAACTTAAACCATATTGCGTTCCTTCCCTTGCTTTATATACTACGTATGCAGGGAAGTTTTTAGTATTCACGCCTTTCGCACCTGACAGTGACAGTTCCCGAGTACTACATTCATTTGCATGCTTAAACTTACGGGATGCCACAATTTTGTCGACGACATCTTCAGCCATTTGACGATAGCCTGTTAATTTACCACCTGCTATCGTTAGTAATCCACTTGAAGCTGTCCAAACCTCATCTTTGCGAGAAATTTCAGATGGATCTTTGCCTTTTTCATATATCAAAGGTCGAATGCCCGCCCATGATGACTCGATTTTTTCCGGCGTAATGACAATGTCCGGAAAGACTGATTTTGTTACATCAATCAAATAGGCAATATCCTCCTCTGTCGCAGTCGGATGCTTTGGATCTCCCTCATAAATTGTATCCGTCGTACCTATATATGCTTTACCATCTCGCGGAATGGCAAAAATCATACGTCCATCCGGCGCATCAAAATACACAGCCTGCTGTAACGAAAAATCGGCTTGGTCAATAACAATGTGAACGCCTTTTGTTAAACGAAGCTGCTTATTGCCAGCTACGTTATCTTTTCGAAGCACTTCATCTACCCAAGGACCTGTCGCATTAACAACTTGTGTTGCTTGCACTTCCACTGTACGTCCAGTTAGCTCATCTGTCACATAAGCACCTACAATTTTTTTCTTGTCATACATAAAATCCGTCACTTTTGTATAATTAACGCAAAGTGCACCATACTCCACTGCTTTTTTCAGTACTTCCATCGTCAGCCTTGCATCATCTGTACGATACTCAACGTAATAGCCGCTACCGAGTAAATCTTCACTTTTCAACAACGGCTCCAACGCCATTGTTTCTTGTGCATTCAGCATCGTTCGTCGTTCTTCCTTTTTCACACCTGCTAAACGATCATATACTTTTAGTGCCAAGGAAGTTGTGAAGGGGCTAAGTGTGCCTTTTCTATATAAAGGTAGCAACATTTTTTCAGGATGTGTAATATGCACTGCATTATTGTAGACAATTTCACGCTCTCTTCCAACTTCTGCGACAACTCCTACTTCTAGTTGTTTCAAATAACGCAATCCACCATGTATAAGCTTTGTCGAGCGGCTAGATGTTCCCGCTGTGAAATCCTGCATTTCCACCAGTGCTACAGATAGCCCTCTTGCAGCTGCATCAAGTGCAATACCAGCACCTGTAATACCACCACCTATAACTAACACATCAAAACTGTATTGTTCGAGATAAGTAAAAATTTTAGAACGATGCTTGAATGAAAACATGTAATTTCCTCCCACTTTTTCGTCTAAGAAATAACGCTCTTTGCTTTAAGCTTTCGGGTCTTTAAATACACGTGTTGCCTGAACAGCTCTCTGCCAGCCATCATATAAGTCAGTAGCTTTTTTCTCATCCATCTTTTTAGCATATATTTTACCGCTCACCCATAATGCGGATAATTCATCAGTATCATGCCAAAACCCTGTAGCAAGTCCAGCTAAATAGGCAGCTCCTAACGCTGTTGACTCATTGAGTTTCGCTTGCTCTACATTTAACTGTAAAATATCACTTTGGAATTGCATTAAAAATTGATTACTGACCGCGCCCCCATCAACGCGTAATGCTTGGATAGATAGATCTGCTGCTTCCTTCATCGTGTCTAAAACGTCTTTTGTTTGATACGCTAAAGATTCAAGGGTAGCACGGATAAAATGCTCTTTTGATGTGCCACGTGTTAAACCAAAGATGGCTCCTTTTGCATCCGTATCCCAATAAGGTGTACCTAAACCTACAAATGCAGGCACAATATAAACACCATCCGAATCTTCTACTCTTGTTGCATACGCTTCGGAATCTTGCGCTTGACGAATCATCCTTAAACCATCACGTAGCCACTGAACGGCTGAGCCTGCCACAAAAACACTTCCTTCTAGTGCATACGTAATTTTGCCATCTATTCCCCAAGCAATTGTTGTCAGCAATCCATTATTAGAAGTGACAGCTTCCTCGCCAGTATTTAACAGCATAAAGCAGCCTGTACCGTAAGTATTTTTCGCCATTCCTTTGTCAAAGCAAGTTTGGCCAAAAAGCGCTCCTTGTTGGTCGCCTATCATACTAGCGATTGGTATTTCTTCTCCTAAAAAAATGCTTTTTGCAGTCGTCGTATACACTTCAGATGAGTTGCGCACTTCTGGTAGCATCGCCATTGGGATGGTTAATAATCTACAAAGCTCTTCATCCCACTGTAAATCATGGATATTAAATAATAATGTACGGGAAGCATTTGAATAATCCGTGACGTGCACTTTCCCTTGCGCCAATTTCCAGACGATGAAAGTATCCATTGTGCCGAATAATAAATCTCCCTTTTCGGCCTTTTCTCTTGCACCCTCTACATTATCTAGAATCCACTTCACTTTCGTACCTGAAAAATATGGATCTAAGCGTAAACCTGTTTTTTGCTGAAATAGTTTTTCAGTGCCTTGCTCCTTTAACTCATCAATAATGCTTTGCGATTGTCTCGATTGCCAAACAATTGCATTGTATATCGGTTGACCCGTATGTTTATCCCAAACGACAGTTGTTTCTCTCTGATTTGTAATGCCAATCGCATGGACAGACTTTGCCTCATTACCACTTTCGGTTAGGACAGCAGCGATGATGGCTAAAACGGATCCCCAAATTTCATTCGCATTATGCTCTACCCAACCTGTTTGCGGAAAATATTGCGTAAATTCTTTTTGTGCTACATGTACAATTTCACCTTTTTTGTTGAATAAAATCACACGCGAGCTCGTCGTTCCTTGGTCAATTGCTAATATAAATTCACTCATCAAATCCCCCTAAAAAATAACTTGTGTTGATTTCCGTTCCGGCTATGCGCTTTCCGGGGGGCGTCTGTTGAGCCGCTTCACTCGCAAGCTCGCTCCAGGGTCTCATC
>JAVWKG010000008.1:0-48531 GCA_036638655.1 Lysinibacillus sp.
TAACCGTCAGATTGTTATGGTGAATACTGTTTTATATTAACAGAAGATGATCAACAATTGATGACTAATTAAAAGCAGTAGCTATGAAAAACCAATTAGAGATTACCGAAACGGCAATGGAGTTTTTGGCCGAAAAGAAGCTTTCTTATCCAAAGATCTGGACAGAAGAAGCGATTGTTTTTATAACCGATTTACATCGAAAATTCGAGTCGCAACGAAAATTATTGTTGTTGCAGCGCGAACAAAAACAAGCCGCTTTTGATCGGGGAGTCATGCCGTCTTTTCCTTCAGAAACCAAAACCGTCAGAGAAAGTAATTGGGTGGCTGGAGAAATTCCAAAAGATTTACTGGATCGTAGAGTTGAGATTACAGGACCAGTGGATCGCAAAATGGTCATTAACGCATTGAACTCCGGTGCGAAGATGTTCATGGCTTGCTTTGAGGATGCATCTGCTCCGACATGGGAGAACATGATTAGTGGTCAAATTAATATGCGTGATGCTATTAATAAGACAATTGAATTTTCTCAAGCATCAAATGGTAAAACATATAAGTTGAATGAAGAAACGGCTGTGCTATTAGTGCGTCCACGTGGTTTCCATTTATTAGAGAAGAACATCTTAGTAGATGGAGAGCCAATTTCGGGTAGTTTCTTTGACTTCGGTTTATATCTGTTCCATAATGCGAAAAATGCATTAGCAAAAGGTACAGGTCCTTATTACTATCTACCAAAGCTTGAAAGTCATTTAGAAGCACGCCTATGGAATGATGTGTTTGTCTTTGCACAGGATTATATCGGAATTCCACAAGGTACGATTAAGGCGACAGTGCTAATCGAAACGATTTTAGCGGCATTTGAAATGGATGAAATTTTATATGAACTTCGCGAGCATTCAGCTGGTCTGAACTGTGGACGTTGGGATTATATTTTCAGCTACATCAAACGTTTGCGCAATCAGCCGGATGTAATTTTGCCTGACCGTGGTCAAGTAACGATGACGGTACCGTTTATGCGTGCTTATACATCTTTATGTATTCAAACATGTCATAAACGCAATGCACCAGCAATGGGTGGTATGGCTGCACAAATTCCGATTAAAGGTGATGACGAAGCGAATGCTGTGGCATTTGCGAAGGTTGCTGAAGATAAGCTTCGTGAGGCAACGGACGGTCATGATGGTACATGGGTAGCGCATCCAGGCATGGTGGCAACTGCTTTAGAGCAATTTGATGCAGTTATGAAAACACCAAACCAAATTGACAAAAAGCGTGAAGATGTAAACGTTTCAGCAGCTGATTTAGTAGCTGTTCCAGGTGGTACGATTACACTGGAAGGTTTACGTACGAACTGTAGTGTTGGTGTTCAGTATATCGCTTCTTGGTTACGAGGCAATGGTGCTGCACCGATTAACAACTTGATGGAGGATGCTGCTACGGCGGAAATCTCTCGTACACAAGTATGGCAATGGATCCGTCATCCAAAGGGGATTTTAGATGATGGTCGCGGAATTACACTAGCATTCGTGCTAGAAGTTTTGGAAGAAGAACTTGTGAAAATTAAAGAGGCTGTTGGGGAACAAGCTTATAATGGTGGTCGCTACGACGAAGCGGCTGAACTGTTTAAATCTTTAATCTCACAAGATGAATTCGTGGAATTTTTAACTCTTCCGGGATACGAAAAAATTAGTTAATCTTCAGCTTCAATGTGATTTAACTTGCACTATATGAACGGGGTCTGTTCCCCCGTTTTGTATAGAACGTAATTGTAAGCGTTTAAACAATGGGGTTGCTAAATAAATTGTGTAAGGTTTATTAGTATAAAGGGGGACGGAAAATGTCTTGTGAGCTATGATGGGGGCTCATAAGGCATTTTTTGACGTTTCAACACCCGAAGCGTTTGCCTGTATTGGAATGTTCCCGCAGAAGTCGCCGCCTGGAACGAAGAGTCACTTTAATAATACTAAAAATTGAACAATCACTCGCGAAGTGTGTTGTAGTCGTAGGGAAAAAGATTGGCGCACAGCTGGAACGGAAATCAATCCTAGAGGATGCTGATGAGCCAAAATATCCGGTTTATCTTAAAAGTATAAAAGATAATTATCAATGCATTTTTAGCGTTTTTTTGTTATATTGTGTATATAACAAATTGGAGTTGATGAAAATGTTTATACAAATAGAGCCGAATTCAGATATATCGATATATGAGCAGCTTACACGCCAAATTATTGAGGGGATTGCCAAAGGTGATATGCAGCCAGGTGAGATATTGCCCTCAGTGCGTAATTTAGCGGCAGATTTAGGCGTTAATATGCATACAGTTAATAAGAGTTATCATGAACTGGAAAGGAAGGGTATCGTTGTTATTAGACCCAAATCGGGGGCGGTTATTCGCCCAAAGGAAGAACGGGTGCTAAATGCGGAACAGCTTGAGGCTATCGAAAGAAACATAAAGCCTGTTGTTGCAGAAGGTATGGTACTCGGAGCGACTGAGGATCAAATCGAGAGCATGATGAAAAAAGTATTTGCTGATTTACAGCTAACTACATGTGAAGGACTGTAGATAATATGTTAATAGGCATTTTTTCAATCATTTATATTTTTATGATAACCATTCAAGCGGTTATTCCTTATATTGTTCGTGAAACAATTGTATTTGGTGTAACCGTGCCAGAGCAAAATGTATGTCATCCCAAGTTAATCGCAATGAAAAAGAGATACACAAAAGTAATATCTATACTAGGGATAATCATATTTCTGATAATGCTTGTCTTATTAGCTATACAACAATGGTCTGAAATCGGAGAGGCTATTATTCTAATGTCCAGTATATTTGGTGTGATGGGTATTAGTATGCTTATATATTGGTTGAATCATCAAGAGGTAATGCGCCTAAAAGTAAGTGAGGCGTGGGGAGTAGAGCTGAAGCAAGTTCGAGTAGTCGATTTAACAGCCCGTAGTCGTGATGAAATGCTACCGTGGCCATTTTTTGCAGCGCCGATCAGTGTTACTATCATGTTAATTGTTGTGACGTTCTTTCAATACAATCAAATGCCGCACCAAATTGCCGTACACTGGGGACCTAGTGGTGAAGCGGATGCTTGGACAAATAAAACTTATTTTACGGCAATTTCATTACCACTAGTAATGCTTATGATGCAGTTTATGTTGTGGGGCACTGTAGACTCTATGAAACGTTCAGCTATTAGAGTGACGGCTAATCGTAAAGAAGAGTCGATTGAAAGTCAGCTGAAAACGCGAAAATTTGCGAGTTGGTTTTTAATGGTGGCAATCTATGATCTGACAATGTTACTTACAACTTTGCAATTTAGTAATATTCATCCGTCTATAGCGAAAAGCCCGGTACTATTGCCGCTGTTTCTCATATTTACGGCAATTATTTTTGGTAGTGTCATAATTTTAGTTTTAAAGTTGCGTAAATGGCGGCTAGCTTATGCAGAAAATGTGAAATCAGAAATAATGGATGTAGATGAAGACCGATTTTGGAAGGGCGGGCTCATATATATTAATAGGCAGGATCCATCAGTATTTGTGGAGAAGAGATTTGGCGTTGGATGGACGATGAATTTAGCCAATCCACGAGGTTACATAGTCATTTTTTTACCGTTAATGATATTGCTGTTGATTTCTATTTTTTCATTATAAAATGAAGGGGCTACTGCACTTTTGTGGTAGCCTTTTAATGATACCGTGCAAAAGGGATGGTGCTGACATGATAAAAATACTAATAGTCGATGATGATGTGCATATTCTACAGTTAGTAAATATATATTTGCAACGTGAAGGTTATGAGGTTATTCAAGCCGAAAATGGACAACAAGCATTGGATTTGCTAAAAGGTGAGTTACCAGATTTAGCAGTGGTAGATGTGATGATGCCAGGGATGGACGGCTTCGCATTAACAGAAATATTGAGTAAGGACTATGATATTCCGGTCTTGCTATTAACGGCAAAAGGAGAGCTAGAGGACAAGGAACGTGGTTTTTTAGCGGGCTCTGATGATTATGTCGTAAAGCCCTTTGAACCAAAGGAATTATTGTTTCGAATTGCTGCCATTTTAAGGCGCTTAGATAAAACAAATCAGATAACGATGCAGGTTGGTAAGCTTGTGATTGATCGGCGTAGCTTTGAAGTGATGATCGATAAGGAGACGCTTATTTTACCGTTAAAGGAATTTGAATTACTGGCGCTTCTTGCTTCAAGACCAAATCAAGTATTTACAAGAAGTATTATTATGGAGCAAGTGTGGGGCTATGATTATGAAGGTGATGAGCAAACATTAAATACGCATGTGAAGCGGGTACGTGAGCGCTTAAATCGTTTGCAAACAGGAGTTGAAATTACAACCGTCCGTGGAGTTGGATATAAACTTGAGGTAATAGCATGATTAAAACACTCTATAGTAAATTCATCGTAACGTCGATACTGATTATGATTGCCAGTTTGTTTATCGGTTTTTTAGTATCAAACACGTATTATCATCGCGTCATAAAGGAAAAAAATGATACAAAGAACGTGGTCATTGCCGAGGATATTGTGACTTATATTGAGACGAATAAGCCTATAGATTTAACAGCATATTTAACAACGCTGGGGGATATAGGTTATCAAATTTTTGTGACAACAGATGAAGAGAAAGGGCAATTTTATGGTGGTGAATTTCGTGATAAGCAGCTTTCAGATGAAGTTATCCAGCAAGTATTAGCAGAAAAAGTTTATCATGGCATGCGTGATTTCCCAAAAGAAACATTTATGACAGGTTTTTTTGCTAATGAGCTTATTAACACAATTGGTGTACATTTTACGTATGAAGGGCAGTCCTATGCGTTATTTATCCGACCAGATATACGTTTTCTTTTTTCAGAGGCACATACGTTATTAGGTGGACTTATTTTAGTGATGACGGTTGTTAGTTTAATCGCAGTGATTTTTGTAGCGAGAGAGTTGATTCGCCCGATTACGAAATTGACAGAGGCGACGCGTCTGATTGCACATGAGCGATTTGACACAATGCTTGAAGTCAATCGAGCGGATGAAATCGGGCAACTGGCTGAAAGTTTTAATGTCATGACAGTTAAGCTACAAGAAAATGACCAAATTAGAAAAGAATTTATAAGCAATGTATCACACGATTTTCAATCTCCTTTATTAAATATACAGGGGTATGTGGATATACTGAAAAATCCTCAGTTATCTGAGCAGGAAAGACAAGAGTATACAACTATAATTGAGCTAGAAACAAAACGTTTATCGATTTTGACGAAACAATTATTACTTTTAACATCATTGGATCAGTCAACGCGTCTATTAAAGCGTGAATCCTATAGATTAGATGAACAATTAAAGGAAACAATCCGAAAATATCGTTGGCAGTTAGACGAGGTAGAAGTGCAACTAACTTATCAGTTACAAGCTGTTACTTACAATGGAGATGCGGGACTATTACAAAATGTTTGGGATAATTTAGTGATGAATGCCATTAAATATAATGTGATGAATGGGGAAATTCGCATTCATGTCCAGGAAAATGAAGAGCAAGTGGAAGTAGTAGTTGAAGATAGCGGAATCGGGATGACAGATGAACAATTGGCGCAAGTGTTTGAACGATTTTACCGGGCGGATGCTTCACGTACTAAGCAAGGAACAGGGCTAGGCTTAGCAATCGTCAAACAAATTATTGAGTTGCATGGTGGTAAAGTAAAAATGGAAAGTGCCTTAAATAAAGGGACGAGAGTAATGATAAATTTACCAAAAAAAGTAGGGTAAGTTCATACAGAGTTCATATTGATGCTTTAAACTGTTAACATGGAAAGTAAAATCTCAGGAGGTTCACATAGTATGGAACAAAAATGGAGTTTACGGTTGATCCGTCTTTCTGCAATTTTTGCGTTTTTAGGGACGTATTTAGGTACACATATGTCAGGTTCAGGAAGCTACGAATTGCGTCCAATTCACGCGCATATGTTATTAGTAGGTTGGTTAAGCATGTTTGCTTGGGGGATATTTTATCGTTCATTCAAAGTGAAATCACAAAAGCTAGTTGCAGCACATGGCTGGACTGCAATTATCGGGGTATTTGGTTTAACAACAGGTATGTGGATCTATAATTTGAATCCATTTAATTTCAATGATACATTTACACTCATCTTCTTCATTGTCGGTGGAACAATCTTATTAATTAGTTTTGCTTTGTTCATTCTCGTAACGTTTATGATTAACAAAAAAGAAGATACTCATAAGTAAGTGCGTAGGATGTTAGCTGTAAAGGATGACAGCTTTTCGCACTGTATACAGTAAAATACCTTACTACTGCAATTTCAAAAATTGTAGTAGTAAGGTATTTTTAATTTACTTCTAATGAGCATTTCAGCCAGCGTGTCGCTTCGTTGTAATCTTGTGCGACACCTTGGCCTTTTTTATAGAGCATGCCGAGTTGAAATTGTGCCTTTTTATGTCCTTGGTTTGCTGCAAGACGGTACAGTTTTGCAGCTGCCGTGAAGTCTTTAGGAACACCTTCCCCATGCATATGCATTTGTGCTAACTGGAATTGTGCTTTTGGGTGCCCTTTTTCTACGGCTTTTTGAATCCATTTAGCAGCTTCGGTAAAATCTTGTGCGACACCGCGCCCTTTATCATATATGTTGCCAAGCTGGTATTGTGCAGAGGCATGCCCTTGTATGGCAGCTAGACGGTAACAACGGCGTGCTTCATCGAAATTTTGAGGGACGCCTAACCCTTGCTCATATAACAAGCCAAGCTGATATTCAGCGTCTATATGTGTTTGGTCAGTCGCAGCACGCCACCAGTCCATAGCTTCTTTGTAACTTTGTACGCCACCAAGTCCACTGACATACAGCAGTCCAAGTTCATATTGTGCATTGGCATGCCCTTTTGATGCGGCTATTGTAAACCAATGCATCGCCTTTTCATGTAGGGAGAGCTGGTATGCATACAGTAATCCAAGCTCATAGCATGCACTAATATGACTTGAGCTTGCAGCAGATTCAAGCCACTGTTGTGCACTTTTAGTATTTTTACGTTGGGCATATAAGACACCTAAACAATATTGAGCATTAATATGATCTGCATGGGCAGCTAATTTAAACCATTTCAAAGCCTCATCTAGATCTTTGTCGAGCCCATCGCCGCTATTGTAAAGTAGTGCTAATTGAAATTGAGCATTTGTATGCCCTTGTAATGCGGCAAGGTGAAACCACTTTGCAGCTGTTTCAAAATCTTCGATAACACCGCGCCCTTTAGCAAACATATAGCCCAAATTATACTGAGCACTCGCATCACCTGTAGTTGCAGCCATTTCAAAATAAGATGTTGCCTTCGAAAAATCTTGTGAGACTCCATGCCCGTTATGATAAAGAAAACCAAGATTATTTTGTGCGCTCGTGTTACCCTGGTCGGCGGCTAATACATACCATTTAGCCGCAATAGTAAAGTCTATAGGCAGGCCAAGCCCTTGATTGTATAAGACACCTAAATGGTATTGTGCATCAGCATTACCGAAATCAGCAGCTTGTTGATAGTATTTAGCTGCTTCGCTATAATCTTGTACGACGCCTTGACCTAAATGATGGAGCACACCTAAGCTATAAAGTGCATTCGTATCATTTTGTGCAGCGGCTAATTTATACCATTTATATGCATGCTCATAATCCTTTTTAACACCGTGCCCATGATTATATAAAAAACCAAGATTATATTGAGCATAGGCATTCCCTTTACTCGCGGCTAATTCAAACCAGTTGGCAGCACGTTTATAATCTTCCTGTGATTGGTCATCATTATGTAAAATATTTAAATCAAAGGGAGGCATAATATCTTCAATTTGATGATTGCGTGCGGCAATAGAGGCTTTAAAATTCCGATCATAACGTTTTATAAACCATTCTACGATATCGCTTACATAGTCGAGTACAATTTTTGCCGATTTTGCTTCTACGATATCTGTATTAGTATGTGCTGTCATCTTGCGTGCAAGATTCATCAGTAAATAAATACGGCGTGGATGGATTTTGGCAACAAACTCTTTATTATTCAATAGTATTCGGCTATTTTTTAGTTTTGGTTCTGTATGCATTTCTAATTTATAAACGTTGAATATAATATCTTCAATTATAAAACGGCATTTTTTAATAGTTATACGTGGATTTGAAAGCGCATGCTCACTAGCTGTTTGCAAATTTTCAGCGAGCTGAGAGAAAGCCAATGTATGTAATTTTAAACATTGTTCACGAATAATCTCATGTTGAATAACGATAGGTCTCACTCCCTTTAGTAGAAAAAGCTCGTTAAAATGTAAGCCATCTTATTTTCTTATATCGGGAAAATATCAGCAATTTTCAATCAATTGTAGAAGAAAACCAATAATAGATTTAGAAACAAGAGAACTTGCAGTACATAAATCTCGCATTGAATTGATAAAGGAAGAAGTATAATATGAAAATTAATAGGTTTACTAATAAGTAGATTGTGGTAAACGAAGTCATCGTTTTTTCTTGAAAAAATAAAGGGGTTTATAATAATGAAAAAAGTAGTGGCAATTATTCCGGCATTTAATCCTCAAAATACGCTTGTCACCTATGTTCAACAGCTGAAAATGATCGGTATTTCCTCCGTAATAATCGTTAATGATGGTAGTGATGAAAAATATAGTACAGTCTTTGCAGAATTGAAAACCATTCAAAACTGTGATGTGTTACAACATGAAGTGAATTTTGGAAAAGGGCGTGCACTTAAAACAGCATTCGAGTACATATTGGCGCACTTTCATAATTATGAAGGTGTCATTATAGTAGGGGCCCATGGTCAGCATTTGTTGACGGATGTACAGCTCGTGCTCAAGATGACGAAAGTATTTTCGGAAGGCATTGTGTTAGGCATCCGTAATTTTCATTCTTCGGATAGCACATTTAAGAGTTATTGGGGAAATCGTGCTACAAGCTGGTTTTTTGAATTATTATTTCATCGCAAATTACTTGATACCCAGTCTGGGCTTCGATACATTCCGTTAGTGGAATTACCATGGCTACTCGAGGTGTCAGGAGAGAAATTTGAGTACGATACAAGTATGTTAATTCGTGCGATAAAACGCAAGTGTCCTATATTTGAAGTGGAAATAGGGTACCTACGTTTAAAGAAAAATTCAATTATCCATTACGATGAAGTGACAAATGCTGGCGAAGTCATTATACAAATGCTTACGAATTACTTAAACGAAGGGAAAAGACATCGTAAGTAATGATTCGAATCGTATAAGGAAGTATGCGTTTGGTAAGTAATATGAGAGGGATTTTAGTTTAATCGTGGTATGTTTAGATAAAGAAGCATAATTGATGGGGGGAAAATGATATGGAATATACAGATCAAGTGAAAAATCGTGTGAAGCGGATGGAAGGTCAATTGCGCGGTATTTTAAAAATGATGGAAGAGGGAAAAGATTGCAAAGCGGTCATTACCCAATTATCAGCGGTTAGTTCTGCAGTTGACCGAACAGTAGGTGTCATTGTTAGTACAAATCTTTTAGAATGTGTACAAAATGCAGAAGGTGATGGCGATAAAATGAACGAAGCCATTAAAGAGGCTATGAATCTAGTCGTGAAAAGCCGTTAAACACATTTTTTAGCTTTATATCTACCGTTCAATTGTTATGTAAGTTCTGAATTAGACCTGATGGAATCGAGATGAAATACCTAGTGTCAGTGAATCTATTTTTAGGAAATAGTCATGTGTAGTGAGCTTGTCTTATAGATTTATAGTTGAATTATTTCTATAATGGCACTTAGGTAGGTTTGTAACGGAAAAAAGATGGAAGGTGGAAGTGAGATGAAAAAGTGGATTTTAAGTAGTGCCGCTGTGCTCATGCTAATCCCAACGACGACTTTTGCAGAAGGTCCAATACCAACTAGTAAGACAACAAATTTAGCTAGCGCGGTTACAACTTCAGCAATTACTTCATGGTCTCAGTTTGTAGACGAAATTGCACAAGGGTTGAATAATTTTGAAACAACGATCAAAGTGAAATACTCTGGACCGATGAATGGTGATTTCACAGAAAATGCAATTGAAAGCTATGATTTAGCAAAGGAAAAAGCAGTATACGGAGCGGAGCATATTTCTAGTGTAGCGTATCAGTTAAGTTCCGATGGTACTGCTACATATGAAGTTACTTATTTAACAAACAAAACACAGGAAGCTAAGGTTCAAGAAAAGATAGACCAAGTATTAGCGACGATTATTAAGCCATCCATGAATGATTTTCAAAAGGTCAAAGCAGTGAATGACTATATCGTATCACATACAAAATACGGCGAAAATACAAAATCGAGTCCACATAGTGCCTATGCACTTCTATTTGAAGGACAAGCTGTTTGCCAGGGGTACGCACTACTTGGCTATAAAATGCTCGACCAATTGGGCTTTGAAGTGAAGTATGTAGTTGGTAAAGTTAATAAGACGGAATTACACTCTTGGAACTTAGTTAAACTAAGTGGCAAATGGTATCATTTAGACCCAACTTGGAATGACCCTGTACCGAATAGACTTGGTACATTTTCATATGATTACTTCCTCGTGTCAGATACACAATTGGCGAAAGATCATGAGTGGATTAAATCTGATTATCCTTCAGCAACAAGTACAACGTACCAATATATGCTAAATATACGATTCGGTTATGAAATAAATAATACGATGTATTTTAGTAATAAAGCAGACAAAGATAAGTTATATAAAATGGATTTATTAAAAGGAACGAAAACAAGAGTATTAGATACACGTGTGCAATATGTTACTGGAGCTGGAGACTACCTTTACTATAGTGATTACAACAACGGTGGCTTCCTAATGAAAATGACTATTCGGACATCAAAAGCAGAAGTGATGGCAAAAGTACATGCCGAGGATTTATATGTGGATGGGCGAAATTTAGTTTATCGTGTAGGCAATAAAGAACATAAAGTGAAAATTGATGTACCAGAAGTAACACCGCCACCAAAACCACCTGCTGAAACGATCAAAGTACCAGCTGCAATTTCAAGTTTCACAGCTATGGAGGCTAGAGAATCAAAGGATCCAAAAAAGTCGTGGCGTATTCAGTTAAGTACAGCACTAGATGCGTCTTCGATTTCATCAAATAATGTGTACGTTTTAGATGCGGCAGGAAAAAAAGTAACGCATGTAACAGCAAAATTGGAAAATGAGCGTTATATTACATTACAAAATAATGGTGCTTATTCGAAAAATGTATACTATTTCGTTGTAGTAGAAAAAAGTGTGAAATCGACTAAAGGCAAAAATTTACCTAAAAGCATGTATATTCCTTTTAAAATTAAATAATAATGAGAAAGTACAAAGGGTTACAAGTCGCTCCTTTTGTGCTTTTTTGTATATAATAAATTATATAAAGCTGGTTGGGAGTGCTGTCCTTGTTGAAAAGATTAGCGATTATCGTCATTATCATAATTTTTATTGAACCTATTTATTCAATAGGACAAAAAGTATATGTTCAAGTGAAGGAATGGTCTGGGAATGATCAGATTACGAATTTGCTTAATAATGTGGACGAAAAAATAACAGATGTGAAGTCAATTATTTCAGATGAATCTCCAATTGAGCCAGCATTACCTAGTGAGTTAGCGGTGGCGGTTAGTGGAAATGTTGAAGGGGTATCCTTAAAAAGCGCACCTACCTCACGTGTTGTGACAAATACAGAGGAGCTTGCGGATTTAATGTATGAATACTTTAGCTCGTTTGCACCGAAATTTGAAATTGAGTATGTAGGTAGTACAAAAAATATCGAGAAAATCGTGAAAGAAGCACATGAAAATGCTACAAAACGTGATGACTATGTATGGGGGCATTTACGAGAACATGGCGTTCGATATGAATATAGCAGATCAAAAGCTACAATATTTGGCGAACAAAGCTATTTAATGACACCTGAACAAGCCGCAATTACAGAACAGCAGGTAGATCAGGTACTTGGCAGCATTACAAATAAAAATATGACTAACTTGGAAAAGGTAAAGGCCGTCAATGATTATATTGTGTCGACGACAGCTTATACGGAAGAGACAAAGGCAAGCCCACATAGTGCCTATACAGTTTTAATGGAGCAAAGTGGTGTATGTCAGGGCTACGCGTTATTAGCTCATCAAATGCTACAGAAGCTCGGTATTGAAACGAAATACATTGTTGGTTATGTAGGAGAAATAGGGCATGCATGGAATTTAGTGAAGTTAGATGGACAATGGTATCATTTAGATACAACATGGAATGACCCTGTGCCAGATCGACCGAGAGCGATACGCTATCAATATTTTTTAGTAAATGATCGTACAATGGCAAAAGACCATTCATGGATTGCAAAAGATTACCCGACGGCAACGAGTGGAAAGTATAGTGATTATCACGCAATTGACTTCCCCGCACAAGTAGATCAGCAATTATTTTATAGCAACGCCTCAGACGACAATAAATTATATGTGCTAAACATGACAACAGGTAAGAAGCAGCGATTATCGCGTAGTCGAGCACAGTATATTGTATACGCAAATGGTTGGCTTTACTTTAGTAATTACTCCAACGGGGCATATTTAAGCAAAATTCGTCCAGATGGTAGTGGAGAACAGCTATTGAATAAAGAAGAAACAAAGGATTTGTATGTGAAAGACAATTACTTATATTTCACGACGGATGAATTGAAAAAAATGGCGTTACAATAGTGAGAAAGAATGGGCTGTCCTCAAGTGAGCAAAATAATCACTTAGGGACAGCCCATGTTTATTGGTTCGCTAGTTGTGTGCGATCCACAATATAATCTAACGGTGCTTTTTTACATAAGGTAATGTTCAACTTTGGATATTTGCTTGCCATTGCCTGTGTGAACGTTTCAAAGATCAGGGGGTTATGTTGAATAGCCCCGCCATTACAATACAGTGTGAAACTTTCGCTATCGTAATCATTATTTTTCAATACTGCACAGGCGAGTGATACTAACTCATATGCTGCATTTGTGGAAATACGAATAGCACAGGCATCGTTTTTAACGACTGCATCTGCTAAAAAAGAGCCCATTTTTGCAAGCTGGGCATTTGTATAAGTGGGCGCGAATAGCCAAGCGTTCAGCTCTGAAACATCATGAATATGTAAAGCCGAATAGACAGCATCTTTTAAAATGGTCGGTTCCCCGCGTCCATCTTCCATATGGAAAATAGCACGTATCACTTCTTGTCCTAGCCAATAGCCGCTGCCTTCATCGCCAGCACGATGCCCCCAGCCACCTACACGTTCAATTTTGCCTTTTCCATCATGTGCATAAGCGATAGCCCCTGTGCCTGCAATAAGTAATGCTCCAGCTTGCCCAGCAGTGACGCCGAGCAATGTTGCCTCGGCATCATTTTCCACAAGGAGCTCCTGAATTGTTAAGTTTTCTGCCGCACATGCTTCTTCGATAATCCCAGAAACAGTCACATGATCATGAGTAGAATCAATGCCAGCCATAGCAAAGGTTGCAACGGCAATTTCCTGTGATGTTTCATTACACAAAAACGCTTTCACTTGTTGTAATAGGAATGAAAGTACCTTTTTTGTATTTTCTACCCCAATCGCCTGATAATTAGATCCACTTGCTGTAGCCGAGAAGTAAATTTCACCTGAATCGGCTTGTAGCAAGGTACATGCTGTTTTTGTACCGCCTCCATCAATAACTAAAAGCCATTTGCCGCTATTCATTTCGAACACCATTCCTCTACAAAGGTCGCCAGTTGCTTTTCAGCATCTTTAATGGCGTTTTCTTTTAGCTCAATCCACTCATTAAAATGTAACGTAAGTTCTTTTGAGCGATTTAAAGAAGCTTGCATCGTACTAGGTGCTGGTCCACCAAGAATTGTACGAACACCTACAAAATATTCTGGCTTCAAAGCATTGTAGAAATCCTCCTCTGAAATAACAAGTGATTTCCCAGTCACGAGCTTTGATTGCTCATTTGCCAGCTTCCAAGATAGACTGACTAAAGATTCTTCTCCGTGTGCTAGCAACTCTTTTACACATTTACTGACAATGCTATGAGATTGGCGGAAGGAGATTCCTTCAGAGCGCACAAGTGTATCGGCAAGCTCCGTGACATTTGCGAAGCTATTTTCAGCCCGTTTTAGCAGTTTTTCTTTATTGACATTCATTGTGACAACAAGACTGCCAAATAGCTTGTAAATACCAATCAGGCGATCAATGGCACGCCATAAATAGGGCTGCATATCATCTTCTGTGTCAACGATATCACCGAATGGCGTATTATGAACCATTTGTAGCACAGTACTCGCATCCCCAACAACGGATGATAGTAGTGAACGAGTATGCTCGATTGAAACAGGGTTGCGTTTTTGCGGCATGATGGAACTAATTTGCACATAAGGACTTGCTAATGTAAAAGCATTGAATTCTTGCGTTGCCCATAGTAAAAAGTCTTGTGATGTACGACCAAGATTTAGTGCGGCAAGCTGGACAATACTAGCGGCTTCAGCAATATAATCTGCTCCGGCAACAGCATCCCAGGCATTTTCAATTAGATCATCAAAGGCGAGTAAATCTTGCATGCGTTCGCGATTAATCGTAAACCCTGTTGTTGTTAAAGCGGCGGCACCCATACTACTGCGGTTTACTGTTTTATAAACATGTTGCAAACGTTCGAAATCACGGTCGATTTGGTCAATTACTGCTTTTAAATAGTGTGCAAAAGTTGTAGGTTGTGCTTGTTGCGTATGTGTATAACCAATCATAATTGTATCGATATGTTCCTCGGCAGCGGCTATTAAGCTATTACGTAAAGTGAGTAATTCTTTCATAAGCAACAGTAATCTTTTGCGTAGCGTCATACGGTAAATGGCTATCCCCATATCGTTACGGCTTCTACCTATATGCAAATTACCTGCGATATCCCCAGCAAGCTCTATTAACTTATTTTCAATACGGAAAAATAAGTCTTCAAATTGCGGGTTATAATCACGTGTTCGGTAATAATTTAAATCGAGATCATGCAAGGCTGTGCCAATTTTTTTTGCTTCATCAGGCGTTACGAGCTTTTGTTCTTCAAGCATTTTTAAATGTGCGATATTAATTTGTAGCATAGTCGATAAGAAGTTTTTCTTTGCTTCATCATAAGCAGGTTGTAATACCATCTTGCGGTAAATATTCGAAGGGAAGAGCGAGCCGTCTTCCAACTGTGTTTTATTGCGAAATTCTTCAAACATTTTGTAATCCTCCAAGTAAATAATAGTGAAAATCTAATTGAGCCGATTTAAATCGCTGAACCAGCGCTTCCTTTAGAAAGTTTTTCTGAAATAAGTAATACGATTAAAATGAGCACAATTTGTAAAACGCCATAAGCGCAGGCTGTGCCAAACTTAAATGCGTAAAGCTTTTGGAAAATGGCCACCGACAAAGGAATCGTAGAAGTACTATAAATTAAAATCGAAGCTACGAATTCACCCAAGCTTTGTACGAGTGCTAGTAATGTCCCAGCTAAAATACCTGTGAATGTGAGTGGGACGACAATGCGTTTAAATGTATACCACCATGAAGCACCGAGGCTACGAGATGCTTCTTCAATAGAGCGGTCTAGCTGTATAAGTGATGCAGACGTCGACCGGAAGATAAGTGGTAGATGGCGAATGAAATAAGCTAACGGTAAAATCCAAAATGTCCCGATTAACACTTGATTGAAAGCGAAAACGTTTTCTGTACTAAATGCGGCAATTAAGTTCACTGCAACGACTGTTCCAGGCAATGCCCAGGGCACCATAATTAAAATGTCGAGCAATGTCTTTCCTTTAAAATTTAGGCGAACCATTGCATAGGCAGCGGCTACACCGAAGATGATGTTTCCGATTGTAGCTACAAAGCTCATCTGGAGTGAATTCCAAATAGGTCGCCAAGTGCGCTCGTCGGTGAATAGCGCAATATAATGATCAAACGTATATTTTGTTGGTAGCACTTGTATGGTCCATGCGCCATCAACAGAAAACGAAATCATTATTAATACTAGAATAGGCAAAATTAAAATAAGTGTGCCAACGAATGACGCGATTATCGCAAAATATTTTAAAGGCTTTGAAGAAACTTCTGAACGATGTACACTAATGCCCTTGCTTAGGTTTTGATAATTTCTACGATTTTGATACCAGCGCATAATGATTAAAAATGAAATCGATACAAAGGATAAGATTGTTGACTGTGTAGCAGCCATTTCTAAATTACCATTTGTACGAGACAAATAAATTTGCATAGTCATCGTGCGTTCTACCCCAAACATCAGTGGTGCTGTATAGGATGCCATTGATACCATAAAAACGAGTAGTGACGCGGCAATCAAGGACGGTGTCAACATGGGTAAAATTACTTTAGCCCACACGCGAATTCGACTAGCGCTTAAACTTGTAGCAGCTTCCTCGAGAGAAGGATCTAATCCTTTAATAGCAGCTGATGCAGTTAAATAAAAATAGGTGTACATGGTAAAGGTATGTACGACGATTACTCCCCAAATGCCTTTTAACGAAAAGGGCACTTGCTCAAGTCCAAAAAGGTGCTGAATACCACGCGGGAATATTCCACTTTCGCCGTATAAAAATGTAAAGGATAATACCCCAACAAGCGGAGGAAGTGCCATTGGAACAAGAACTAAAATAGATAATAGACGACGGCCGGGAAATTCATAGCGCTCTAGTAGAAATGCCATTGTCACGCCTACTATGGCGCAAGTAATTACACTAGCAATAGAAATATAGACACTTGTCCAAAGCGCCTCTAAATTAGCAGGACTTGAAACACTGAAAAACTTTTTATAATTATCTAGTGAATGTTGTCCAGAAAAGCTTTGTAGAAAAGTTTGATAGAATGGATATACGACGTAGGAGAATAATACTAAAAACAAAGGTGAGATTAAAATATAAATAAACCAAGGTGATTGCGTGAGTCGTGTCCACAGATTATCTTGATAAGAATTAATAGTTGGTTTTGCCATTGCAGTTCCCTCCTATTCTCCCAAGAAATATAAGCCTTCAGTTGGAATATTTAACGCAATAAAATCGCCGACTTGCTTTAGCGGTGTACCACTGTTAATAATCATCGCCTTTAATGAGCCACCTAAAATATCAACAATATAGTTAACGCTAAGTCCAGTAAATTCAACGAAGGCAATCGTCCCTGTTAAAGAATTTTCGCCATGTCCTTGCTCGATGGACTCAGGTCGTATAGAAACGTGAATCGTATCACCAATTGTTTGCGACGCCAAAGGAGAGCAATTTTGCCTTTTCCCAATCAACGTGATGTCTTGTATCGTCTTCACAGTGATTTCTTCCGCTGTTAGGGACTCAATCTTAGCTTCAATCATATTCGTTTCACCAATAAAGTTTGAAACAAAGCGGTTTAATGGACGATTATAAATTTCTTGCGGTGAACCAATTTGTTTAATGTATCCATTCTCCATAACCATAATGCGGTCGGACATCGCCATTGCCTCTGTTTGGTCGTGGGTAACGTAAATTGTCGTCACACCAAGCTCAGATTGAATGCGCTTAATTTCGAAACGTGTTTCCTCACGCAGCTTTGCATCTAAATTCGATAAAGGTTCATCTAATAACAAAATATCAGGCTCAATCACTAGTGCACGTGCGAGTGCAACACGTTGCTGCTGCCCACCAGAAAGTTCATTGATTTTTCGTTCACCGTACTCAGCTAAGTGGACAAGTCCACGCATGCGGTCTACCTTTAGTTTGATGTCGGCTTTTGAAAATTTCCGTACTTGTAATCCGAATGCAATGTTTTCATTGACCGTCATATGGGGGAATAGCGCATAGTTCTGAAAAACCATCCCAATATTCCGTTTGTTTGGTTGAAGCATTGTGACATCCCGATTGTCAAAAAAGATTTTACCTTCAGTTGGATAATAAAAACCGGCAATCATACGTAGGGTGGTCGTTTTCCCGCAACCACTAGGTCCTAGAAAAGTGAAAAATTCACCCACTTGAATATCGAGATTCAAATCTTTAACGCCGTGCACTTTGCCAAATGTTTTTGAAACGTTTTCGATTTTCACACTTTTCATATGCATAAACCCCTTTCGTGTTGAAGCGAAGCCATTGAAAAAGTGAATTCCACATAAAATATCTAATAAAAATTTGCGTATTGGATTTAGCGCTCTGGCGTTCGCTTTCCGCGGGGCGAGCGGTGAGCCTCCTCCGGGTCAACACGAAGTTGGTCATGAAGCCGTTGCCACATGGATGTGGCGTACTTAGGCTTCGTTCCTCTTTCGCTTCGTGTGGGGTCTCACCTGTCTCGCTAATCCCGCAGGAGTCTCACGCCGCCGCGCTAAATCCTTGCAGATGAAATGACTACTTCGCAAATAATCACTATGAAATAATTCGATTTTATAGTTTTTCAGTGCCCTCTGTTGCAGCATATCGATATTGAGAAAAGAGGTGCCACTGAATTATTTCCGTGACACCTCCAACAGCGGTGAAAGCAAAGCAGTAATAAAGCTGAGGCATAGTAATCATGTAATTGGCTAGCCCTGTTTAAACGATATTGTTATTCATCACCAAAAATCCAGGACGCCCCCCGGAAAGCGCACAGCCGGAACGGAAATCAACTCAAGTTATGTTGATGTGACAATAATATTCATCTCAATGCTTATTTACCACGGCCCTTAACATTTGTATCCCAGTGCTCCATCCACTCTGCTTCTTTTTCTGACATAAGCGACCAATCAATATCGAATGTTTTTAAATCGAGCTCCTTATACCAATCTGGCATCGAGGCAGTATCGATATCTGTGCGCGTCGGAATTTGGTAATAATCATTTGCTAGCTTTTTCACCATATCTTGGCTAAATAAAAATTCCACGAATAACTTCGCATTGTCCACGTTTTTCGCCTTGTTTACAACACCTACACCGTCAACTAAAATCGGTGCACCACTCTTCGGATAGATGTAGTCAAATGGATAATCAGTCGTGTGTTTTTTCAATAAAATATCTTGTAAATTCCATAGTGATACGCTACCTTCTTGGCGCGTTAACTTTAAGTAAAGTGCATTTGGATCCTGTGTATATTCCTTCGTATTTGCATCAAGCTTCAATAGCCAGTCATAGCCTTTTTCTGGTGTGTCAGCTCCTTGACGTAAAATCATTGAAGAGTAAATTGTCCGCATTGTCCCTGAAGCAAGAACACCACGGATTAATATTTTGCCTTTCCACTCAGGCTTCAATAATTCATCCCAATCCTGAGGTCCATTTTCTTTCGTTAACACATCACTATTAATCATAATTACTTCCGGTAAGAGCATTTCGCCAAACCAGCGACCTTTTGCGTCTTTATGTTCATCTTTAATGGTACTGTTAAAGCTCGGTTCCCAAGCATGCAGTAGGTCTTCGTCTGCGCCGACCATCATCGCGGATTGTGTGCCACCCCACCAAAAGTCAGCTTGTGGATTTGCCTTTTCCCCGCGAAGGCGTTCTAAAATTTGCTGTGCCCCCATTGTTAAAAATTCGACTTCGATGTCTGGATACTTTTCATTGAATTGATCGATAACGTTTTGTACCATAGCTTCATCACGCCCTGTGTAAATAACGAGTTTACCTGATGGCGATTCTGTAGCGGATTCTTTGTCACCATTTGAGTTGCTAGAGTTCCCCGTGTCCTTATCCTTATCACCGCCACTACAAGCCGCTAAAGCAAAAAGCATAAGCACGAGCAAAAATGCGAAAATTGGCTTCTTTCTCATTCCTCTTTCCCTCCTTTGTGATGATCGAATGTGCCATTACACATTCTTAAGGCTGACAAATATTAGAATTATTGAAAAATTCCGATATTTAAATTAATCATAATTGATTTGCACAACATATATCAATACAATCAGTGGAAATAAAAAATAAGAAATCCTCTAAAAAATGGCATATTCCATTTATAGAGGATTTCTTATTTGGCTCTACACATAAAAGAAGTACTTAACAACACATTCCACTACAGGCGGACGCTTTCCGCGGGGCGAGCGTCGAGCCTCCTCCTACGCTGCGCTTCGTGCGGGGTCTCGTCTGTCTCGCTAATCCCGCAGGAGTCGCCGCCTTTCGTTCCATGTGTTTACATTAAAGTACGGTTTCTTTTAAGTAAAGTATACGTTTTAGTAATGACTATCTTTTATGATATGTCTAAATGTTTTTGGCTTTTCGCTGTGAAAGAATGGTTGGTAGCATCATGCCGACGATAACTAGTACAATGCCGGCAACTTGTATGAGTGTTAGTGGTTCATGTAACACAATTACGGACACGGTAATGGCTACTGGTAATTCCATTGCACTTAAAATGGACGTTAAAGCCCCGCCAACTTTCGGTACAGCAATGGAGAATAAGTAAATCGGTAAAATGATACCGAAGAAACCAAGTGCTAATCCATATACCCATAATCCTTCAGCAAACAAACGTCCGTTCCAAGCAATTTCAGGGTCTAGGAAAATAGACGTCATCACAAGTGCCACAAATGACAAAATCAATACGCGTGAAGTTGTTGTAATACCTTCAACAGGATATGAGTTAAATTGGATGAAGCAAGCAAAGCTAAAGGCTGCCGCTAAACCAAATAGCCATCCTTGTACGGGAATGCCACTTAAATCGACATTCAATACACCAGCAGCTAAAATTGTTCCGGCAAATAAAATAATGATCGAAATTACTTCAGCTCGGCTAGGTAATCTCTTTTTAATGGCACAATCGAGTAATAGCCCAATCCAAGTAAATTGGAAGAGCATCACAACGGCCAATGAAGCGGGTAAGTGTTTTAAAGATTCACCGTAAACAATTCCGGTAATCCCTGTAAACATACCTGCAGCACCTAGCATAGCGAGGTCTTTTTTTGAAAGCTTTGGTAATTGTCTTTGTGTAGCGATAAAAATAATAGAAATTAACATAAAGCCAATAATATATTGACTTGTTATCGCTTCAGGCGCTGTAAAACCATTACCCATTGCCACTTTAACAATAGTTGAAAGTATGCCGTAACTACTTGAAGCAATGACAATTAGCAATGGATAGAGTAAGTTTGAATTCATTATTGTTCGTTCACATCCTAAAATATTTCTCGGGCAATTATTGAATCGATTTCACCATATGGTGGAAAGGTTCGTCGATAATTGTCCAAGGTTCTGTAATGACATAGCCAGTGCGTTCATAAAGATGAATGGCCCGTTCTTTTTGTGTTTCTACATTTAATGATAATTTGCTAAAGCCTAATTCTTTTGTTTTTTGCTCAGCAAACTGCAACAGTAAAGTGCCGATCCCTTTACCGCGTGCTTGTGGCGCGACACAAATAGTATCTACATAATTTTCATCGATATGTGCCTCAGCATCGATTGTCATACTAGGAGCGTTTTTAGCTTCAAGCCATTTGACTAAATTAGCATCCATTTCAATAGCTTCTTTTCCGTTATATAAAACAAGTATGCCTAAAAGAGTATCATCTTCTGTCGCAACAAATGTATTTAAATAAGAATGCCGATTGTCTTCGCGTTGGAATAATGTAGATAATTCTCGCGTAATTGCTGCTGGTTGTTCTTCGCCTGTAAGACGGTTGGCGATATCACCAATAGCCTCAATAATTAACGGAACTACCGTAGTTACATCTTGAGGATGCGCTTGCCTAATGGAAATTGTCATAATGTATCCCTGCCTTTCTGTTAAAGTATAGCAGATACTTGCATATAAATCGGCAAATTGACTACTAGTCGGAAAGTTTAAAACTTTATATGTTTTCGTTTTTCATGTTAATCTAGAAGCAATAGATTTCGGAGGGACAACGATGAAACACAAAGATAACGAATTTATATTAGTATACGGAGACGCATTTATTGATTATATAGCGGATGATATTTCGAATACATCTTTTACAAAATTTATGGGCGGTGCAACAGTAAATGTTGCAGCAGGCATTAGCCGTATTGGTGCACCTTCTGTATTAATTACGATTACAGGTGATGATGAGGCATCTCAATTTGTGCGTGACGGGCTCGATACAGAAGGCGTGAATTTAGACTATGCAGTCATCGACGCGGCAAAACGTGTGAGTGGCGTATATGTACATTTAACGGAGCAATGTGAACGGATTTTTAAAGATTATGTAGATGAAACACCGGATTTACAAGTTGAACCGATTCAGTTAAATGAAGCGGCATTTAAGCATGCTTCTGTGTTCAATGTTTGTTCAGGTACAATGTTCCAATCGACAGCACTTGAAACGACGCGTGCCGCAGTGGAGATGGCGAAGGAAAAGGGTGCCATTATTGCGATGGATGCGAATATTCGCCCATTACGCTGGAGCAGTGAAGCGACTTGTCGTGAAACAGTCATTTCTTTCTTTGAAGATGTAGACATTTTAAAAGTGACAGACGAGGAATTGTTCTTTTTAACGGAAACGACTTCACTTGAGGAAGGCATCGAAGAAGTGAATAATTATTTAGTGCCTATTGTACTTGTTACGGTAGGAGCTGAAGGCACGTATGCGGTATTAAACGGTGAAGTGATACATGTACCAACTGACAAAGTAGAGCCTGTGGACACGACAGGTGCAGGTGATGCATTCATGGCAGGTGTGCTACGTGAGGTGCATTTTAAGGGGTTACCGACGACTGAAGAAGAATTGATCAGTTGTGTTAGCTTTGGTAATAAGCTAGGCGCAATTGCTGCCACAAAAGCCGGTGCATTGACGGCTCTTCCTTATTACGAAGATATCAAGCACCTATTGAAATAAGAATGGATGTTAGGGCGTGAATATAATGGAGAAAAACTATGATGTATTAGTGAAAGACCGATTATATTTTGGTGGAGCAAAGGATGCGGAAGCGGCTTTTGAAAATGAGGCTGTCGATGTTGTCATTGATGTACGCGTCAAGGGTTTATCAGAGGAAGAGCAGGCAACTAAAGAATATACGTACAAGCATATGCCGATTGCAGATGAAGACGAAGAAGTAGCAGCTTCTATCCAAGTGGCTGCTCGCGAAATTGTGCAAGCTTACGAAGAAGGTAAGAAAGTGTACTTCCATTGTGGCGGCGGCGGTGGTCGTGCAGGTGTTGCGGCAGTTGCAGCTTTACTAGAAATGGGCGTAGCTGATTCTTTAGAAAATGCTGTGCAAGCTGTAGTAGAAGCTCGTCCACAAGTGGCAATTCGCCCGAATATGGAAGCGGCTTTACAAGAACTATATAAATAACAAAGGTAATGCGACGTGTGCTGTAGAGAAATCTACTGGCTACGTCGCGTTTTTTAGTTATCTGCAGATAAAAGGTCAAAATAGCCGTTATGCGAAAGGAGGGGCAGTTGTTGCCCATCCTTTTCGTAGGATTCAATGAAGGCAAAAATTACGACGATAGCTAGACAAGTGACTAAAGTGACCCAGAGTTTCAATAATACTGACCTCCTATAAAATGTTAGTTATGAAATGTGAGTTGTTTGGTTATTTATTACAAATATCAAATTTTTGTTCTATACATATTAGAACAGGTTTGTTATAGTTGTGTTATAACAAAAGAGGGGGTTATTTTGATGGAAGAATTAGCGAATATTCCGTGGGCAATAATTGCGCCATTATTCATTGTTCAATTTGTTTTAATGATCGTAGCATTCATAGACTTAAGTAAAATTCATGCAACAAATGGACCAAAAGTTCTTTGGGTAGTTATCATATTATTTGGCCAAATTTTAGGGTCTGTAGCTTACTTTATTGTAGGGAGAAAACAATCATGATGGCCTTATTGGAAGTAACAGAACTGGCAAAAAAATTCGCAGAGAAAACAGTAGTCGATACGATAAACTTTACGTTAGAAGAAGGAACTTCAACAGCACTTATTGGTCCAAATGGTGCTGGTAAAACGACGACACTTTCGATGCTAACAGGATTGTTAACGCCAACTTCAGGGAAGATCATGATGCAGGGAGCAAAAGATGGAGATATTCGGGCGATGATTGGTTTTTTGCCACAATACCCGCAGTTTCAGTCTTGGTTAACAGCTTTAGAATTTACAGAAATGGCAGCTGTTTTAAGTGGTGTTGCACCAAAAGTAGCAAAAATGGAATCATTAAAAACGTTAGAATTCGTTGGTTTAAACGACGTTTTACATAAAAAAATCGCTACATTTTCAGGTGGCATGAAGCAAAGACTAGGCATTGCACAAGCGATTGTTCATAAGCCAAAACTGTTGTTGTTAGACGAACCAGTATCAGCATTGGATCCGGTAGGTCGAAGAGAAGTAATGGATTTGCTAAAGGGTTTACAACAGCAAACGACTATATTATATTCCACACATATTTTAAATGATGCAGAGGAAATGACGGATAAGCTGTTATTTTTGCGGCATGGCCAGTTAGTAGAGCAGGGTACACTTGCAGAGGTTCGTAAACGCTATGAGGAGCCTAATTTTGTCGCTGAATTTGCGCTAGAAACAGAGGCACTTCAGTTTGTAAGTCAGTCAGATTTAACAGCAAAGGCAAGTGGAAGATTTGTTTATATAGCCATTAATGAGGGTCAGCCTGGTATGCACCAAGTACTTGATCGACTTTCAAAGTGTCCGTTTCAAGTGCTCAAGGTTGAAAGACAAACAGCGTCACTTGAAGAAATATTTATGAAGGTGGCGAAGCAATAATGGATAATTTCTCAATACTTTTAAAAAAGGAATTTCGTGAGGTCGTTAGAAGTTGGAAAATTTTGTGGATTCCACTCGTGTTTGCAATATTAGGTATGACCGACCCATTAACAATGTATTATATGAAGGATATTTTAGCTGCTGTTGGCAACTTACCTGAAGGTTTCGAAATGCTAATGCCAGAGCTAGCACCTGCAGATGTATTACAAGCTTCAATTAGTCAATTTCAACTGATAGGTTTACTTGTTGTAATAGCGGCATTTATCGGTTCGATTAGTAAGGAGCGAGCAAGTGGAACAGCGACATTGCTTTATGTAAGACCGATTTCATTCAATGCGTATTTCATGAGTAAATTTATTGTCATGGGGTTCGTTATAATTAGCAGTGCCGTAGCTGGTTTTGCGGCGAGTGTTTATTATACTACTATTTTATATGATGGTTTTGAGGTACCGACCTTATTAGCAGCTATGGCGACTTATAGTGTATGGTTATTATTTGTTTTAGCAATCATATTGTTGATGAGTGCTGCATTTAATACAGTCGTTGCAGCGACAGGGGCGTTTATCATTGTATTTGTTGGACAAATTGCCGATACGGTTGTAGGTGCGTTTTGGACGGTGTCACCATGGAAGTTACCTGTTTATGGTGTAGAGCTCATTCGAGGTAATATGGATATGGGCAATTATTGGTGGAGTATGGGGATAACGGGCATACTCATTATCATTTGTGTGATTTGTGGCATTTTCGCGATGAAGAAAAATGCTTCCAAGGCAAAAATTTAAGTAGCAGATAAATAGGATTGTATAATTATTAATTTTTGAAGACCTTTATTTAAGAGACAAAAATCTTAAAATGGGGGTCTTTTGGCTACTATTGAAATTGTCAGAATGTATGTTAAACTATTTTCTAAGTGAATAAAGATTGCAGGATAAAGGTGCTGACTTGTCAGCTTAATAGGGAATTCGGTGAAAAACCGAAGCTGTTTCCGCAACTGTAAGTGCAGATGAAATAAGAAATAACCACTGTCGAATGAAGAAAAAAGCTTCTAGTAGATGGGAAGGTTCTTAGAGTAAAGTGATGCATGAGCCAGGAGACCTACCTTTTCTGATCGTATAAAATCTCTTCGGAAGCTAGGGGAATGTACGGCAAATAGACGAACGTGTGTTTTTTTATCTATGCATGCATTATGCTGTTTACCGCCATTTTTCTTTATGAAAAATGGCCTTTTTTTATGCAATCCAAAGCATCGATATTCACAATAAATAATAATATGGGGGTCAAAGATAGTGAACTTTATGAAAAAATGGCTGCAATTAGCACTTGTTTTCATTCTAACATTATCGTTAGTAGCACCAGCTGCTGTACAGGCAGAGGGACAAAGTAATTACATAACGACAACGGAATTAGCAAGTGAGCCAACAGATACAGCTCTAACGGAACCGAAGTGTACAACTGTGCAAGTTCGTGTGGAAAGTTGGTTAGAAACACTTATTCCATTACAAGAGTTATGTGTAGAAGCATTTGATGATAGTAATTTAGGGTTAACGAAAGAGGAACCGGTTGTTGGGCATGTTTTATTAGCTGCATTAGATAATGCCGTGGACAAAAAAGTTACACGTGCCGATGCTGTCATTACTGGTGGCGGCTATGGTATGTATCTAAAGAGTATTGGTAAATACGGCGAATTTTCAATGGGCACTCAGATGGATGGCTGGATGTATAAGAAAAACTTCAGCTGGGCTAATGGAATGTCGATTGAGCCAATGGAGAGCGGCGATCGCTATGATATTTATTATGTAGGTAATTATGGAGAAGTATCATTTACAGAAATGACTGCTACTAAGCAGGTTATTACACGCGGTGATACGACTGTAGTAACTTTAATAGATAAAGATACGCAACAACCTGTAGCAGATGCAACGATTTATATCGATGGTCAAGCAAGTACTATTAAAACAGATGCGAAGGGTCAAGCGACTATTAGCTTTGATTCGGTAGGTCAACACGAAATATCTGCAGAAAAGTATCGTGAAGATCCGGCAAATATGGAAGATAACAATAACATCATTCGCCCAGTGCCTGTCACAATAGAAGTGACAGAAGTAGTAAATGTATCAGCGAAAGAGGTTTCACCAACTATTGCTGAAGCGATAGCAAACGCCAGCGCTTACATGAGTAAAGACGAGCCTAAGTTTGGGTCTGAATGGAAGGTGCTAGCGTTAGCTCGTGGTAACTATGCAGTACAAGAGGGTTATTTCGATACATATTACAACAATGTAGTGAAGCACCTTCAAGACAAGGGTGGAGTACTAGCAGGTAATCATACGGAATATTCACGTTTAATCATTGCTTTAACAGCAATTGGAAAGGACCCTAGAAATGTAGGTGGCTATAACTTACTAGAGAAGCTTTCTGATTATAAAAAAGTGGTAGGTCAAGGCATTAATGGTGCAACTTTTGGTTTGATAGCGCTAGATACACATCGATATGAAATTCCACAAGTTGCTGGTGTGGAGACGATTACAACACGTGAAAAATTAATAGGGGAAATTTCGGGTAAGGAAATTCCCGGAGGTGGCTTTGCATTCTTTGGTACAAAACCAGATCCAGATATGACAGGAATGGCTATACAAGCTCTAGCGCCTTATAAAAACCAACCAGAGGTAAGGGCAATTATTGATCGTGCAATCGTTATAATGGATAAATTACAACTGTCGAATGGTGGTTATAATTCTTGGGGTGAAAATGTTCAAAGTCCAGCACAAATTTTAACTGCTCTATCTGCATTGGGGATAGATGCCAAAACGGATGAAAGATTCATTCAAGATGATGGCTCTTGGATTGTTTCGGCGATGATGGATTATTACGATAAACCAACTGGCGCATTTAAACAGGGTGGCAAACCAAATGGGATGGCAACAGAACAAGCGACATATGGTCTTGTAGCTTATAAGCGTTTCTTAGATAATAAATCATCTTTATACGATATGACAGATGTCGTGTTAAGCACGCCACCACCGGCAATACCAACGACAAAGCAAGCTTACGGAACAGTCGGACAGTATATGGTATCGAAAGTTCCAAATCCAAAGTTTTTGGATGAATGGGAAATCATCACGTTATCACGTGGTGGTTACGCAGTACCCGCGAATTATTATGAAGCGTATTACAACAATGTAGTGCAGCATGTGAAAGATGTAAAAGGTGTATTGCATAAAGTAAAGTATACAGAATACTCTCGTTTAATCATGGCGCTAACAGCTATTGGGAAAGATCCAACAAATGTAGGTGGCTATAATTTACTTGAAAAACTAGCTGATTATAATCTAGTGATTAAGCAAGGAATTAATGGAGCCATTTTTGGGCTAATCGCTTTAGATACAAAAGCATATAAAATTCCAGAACTTGCAGTAGAAAATGTGACGACACGAGAAAAACTAATCCAACATATTTTAGATAAAGAAATTGCTGGTGGTGGCTTTGCATTATCTGGTAAAAATCCAGATCCGGATATTACGGCCATGGCGATTCAAGCATTGTCGAAATATCAAGGAAATACAAAAACTGCGGGCGAAGTGTCAGCAGAAACGATGGCAAAAGTAAAAGCAGCAACAGATCGTGCCATAACGGTATTAGCCAATTTGCAAACGGCAGAGGGTGGCTATCAATCATGGGGCACAGCCAATTCTGAAAGTGCATCCCAAGTAGTGACGGCATTAGCAAGTTTAGGCATTGATGCGAATGTAGATTCGCGTTTTAATAAAGTACTCGGCAATATAATGACTTTCTACAGTGAGACAGATGGTGGCTTTAAGCATGTAATAAGCGAAAAACAAGCAAATGGTATGGCAACACAGCAGGCTGGTTATACATTAGCTGCTCATCAGCGTGTAGTAGACGGTAAACCAGGATTGTATGATATGTCAGATGTTGTGAGTGGTGAATCGCCAGATCCAGGTGAGAAGCCTGATCCACCAACAAATCCAGGTGAAGGAGATGGGGGAACAACAACACCACCAACGAACCCTGAGCCACCTGTCGAAACTAAAAAAACAGTAAATATGTCTATAGTTATTTCATCTTCAGAGGTGCCATTACCTTCATCACAAATTGAAGTGAAGACGGGCGAAACAGCTTTGGATGTTTTAAAACGTGCAACGACATTGAATGGTATTGCATTGAAAGTTCGTGATACAAACTACGGCTTATATGTAGAAGGGATTAATGGTCTAAGTGAATTCGACCGTGGTCCATTAAGTGGTTGGATGTATCGTGTGAATGGTGTATTCCCTAATATGAGCGCTGGTTATTTCACGGTAAAAGCGGGCGACAGAATTGAATGGCTGTATACAACTAATTTAGGTGAGGACATCGGCGGTGGCTTCGAGGGAGATGGCTCTACGCCAGGTACTGGAGAGACACCAAAGCCAGAAGAGAAACCTGAAGAAAAGCCAGGTGATGAAAAACCACCAACTGTATCCGTCGAGAATGATGGGAAAGATATAGTTGTACTCGGAGAAACAAAGAACGGTGAGACGAAAGTAGAGATTCCTGCTACAAGTGTGAAAGAGCAATTGCAAAATAAGAAAGTAGAAAAGTTAGTAGTGACAGATGGTAAGGGCATCAGCGTAGAAATACCAAAAGCGGCAATTGACCCATCAAAGCTAGCTTCAATGGGTGAGGGTTATAAATTAGTAGTCGTAGTGCTGCAACAAGAAATTAATGGTCAAAAAACAATTACTGTTAAGGTCGAAGTTGCAACAGCAGCGGGCAAAATAGAACTTATTAACACGGCAAAAGCTTATATGAAAGTAAGCATTCCAGTAAAAGAAAGAGCGAGCGATGCGGTGTTATTACAGTTAGTAAATGGAAAATACGAAGCGGTTCCACATCAATTTGTAAACGGGAAAATCGTTTTACAAACGAAAATAAATGGAACATTCGTTATTAGCACAAAAGATGTAACATTTAATGATATCGCTAAAGTATTCAATAAAGATGAAATTGAATTTTTAGCAAAACGTCATGTGGTAACAGGCCGTGAAGATGGCTCATTTGCGCCAAATGAAGCTGTAACACGAGGTCATTTTGCGGCAATTATTGCACGAGCGTTAGGGTTGAAAGCAGAAAATGAATCACAATTTAAAGATACAAAAGGGAAATGGTATGCTGCAGATGTACAAGCTTTATATGAAGCTGGTATTACAAAAGGAAAGACAGTAGATACATTTAATCCTGAGGCAAAAATTACACGTCAACAAGCAGCGGCATTTGCTGCACGCATTTTAGAATACTTGAATCATGAAACAGAAGAGAGTGCCGCAACAAACTATAAAGATCAGGCAATCATTTCGAAAGAATTCCAAGCTAATGTAGCATTAGTAAATGCACTTGGCATTATGAGTGGTAAGGCGAACGGTAATTTTGATCCGCGAGGACATTTAACACGTGGCCAGCTTGCGAAAGTAGTGAAACGAACATTAGTCATCGGGGAAATGATGTAAGAGACTTATAAATGGATGACGGCGGAAATTTCGCTGAACGAATAACAAAAGGGGCTTGCTCTTACTTAAGCAGTATTTTTAGCTTAGGAAGGGTGCCCCCTTTTCCAATAAAAAGGAGTGAACTAATTGAAAGCTTTCAAATCATGGCTTATTATTTTAATGCTAGTAGTATCAGCTGTTTTATCGGTTTCGGTTCAGCCAGCAGAGGCGGCTATTTCAACTGAATCCGCATATCAAAATGCAGGGAAATATATGGTCAAAAATGCACCAAACCCAACTTTCGGCAATGAGTGGTTTATAGTCGCACTTGCGCGAGGGAATTATCAAGTACCAGCGAATTATTATGAGAAGTACTATAACAATCTAGTAAAAGAGGTACAAGCATTAAAGGGAAATTTACACGATCGTAAATATACGGAATACTCTCGCGTTATTTTAGCACTTTCTGCGATTGGCAAAGATGCCAGGGATGTAGGTGGCTACAATTTAGTAGACAAATTAGCCAATTTTGACAAAGTAATCTGGCAAGGCATTAACGGTCCTATCTTTGCCCTGATTGCATTAGATACTTGGCAATACGATTTACCAGCAAATGCAACAAATAGTCGTGACAAAATGATTGACTATATTTTAAGCAAGCAGCTAGCAGATGGCGGTTTTGCTTTATCTGGTAAGAAAGCAGATCCTGATATGACAGGAATGGCATTACAAGCGTTATCAACATACAAGGATCGTGCTGAAGTTGCTGTAGCAATCGACCAAGCAGTAGAAACAATGAGTAAGCTACAAACAGCAAATGGTGGATTTGAAAGCTGGGGTACGGCTAACTCTGAAAGTGCAGCACAAGTACTAACAGCATTAGCTAGTCTAAATATTGACGCTCAGAAAGATCCACGTTTTACGAAAGTGCTTCCACGCTTCTTTGATTTTTATAATGAGGTAGATGGTGGATTTAAACATGTGCTTAATGAAGAAACAGCGAATGGCATGGCAACGGAGCAAGCGGGCTATACATTAGCTGCATTACTACGCATGGAAAATGGTCAAAGCAAATTATATGATATGACGGATACAAAAGTGGGCTTTAGCGATACGATTGGGCATTGGGCAAAGGATTTTATCGATGAGGCGGAAAGTTTAAAACTGATGAATGGTTATGCTGACGGTACATTTAGACCGGAAGTGAAATTGACAAGAGCTCAGGCTGCATCACTAGTTGTACGAACGTTAAAGTTAGAGGCAAAAAATAGTGCACCATTTACAGATATATCTTCTTACGCTGCATTAACAAAAGAAGAAATCGCGGCAGCTTATGAAGCGGGAATTGTAAAGGGGAGTAACGGTAAATTTAATCCTTCGGCAAAAGTAACACGTGCACAATTGGCACTAATGTTATCACGCGGCTATGCACATCAAAAGGGCGTAGCATATGTGCCGAAGAAAAAGGCACCATTTAATGATATTCATGCGTATGACGAAGAGAGTGTGAATGCAATAACGATGCTATATGATTTCGGTATTGCGGCAGGTGCGAATGGTCAATTTAAACCAGCTAATCCTACAACGCGTGCACATGCAGCAAAAATGGTTGTGAATTATCACAAAATTATACAATGAAAAATAGATGGAACTGGGTGATGATTCATGCATAAGAAATGGTTAATCCCTCTGTTAGCTATGCTGTTAACCTGTTTTTTAACAGCTTGTACAATTGAAACAGTTGAACAACATGAAAAGCAAGAGACACATGAAAAAAGTGTTGATAAACAGCAAGAGTCAAATGCAGTTGAAGAAAAACAGGACAATCCAAACATTGAAGAAACAGTGTCTCAAGATAAAAGTACACAAGAATTAGAGAAAGATAAGCAGACAAATGTCGGCAACGATTCGCAGGAAAAGCAAGCTGAAAACAAACCAGAAAAAAATACAGTAACAGAAAAGCAAGATGGACAAGAGAATAATGCAGCAGGTGTGCCATCAAAACCTCAAACACCGAAGCCGGATACCACTAAGCCAGCTGAGAAAAAACGCTATGTAACAATTGCTATTCATGCAAAAACGTTACTGAAAAACTGGAATATGCTGGACCCTGCGCTACAAAGTGAAAAGTACGTACCAAAGGACGGCGTTATATTAAAAACGTCTAAGTACGAGCTATTGAGTGAAGATGATACTGTTTGGACTGTACTTTCACGTGCAGTGAAGGAGCATAATATCCAGATGGAGTATCAGGGGGCAAATGAAAATATTTATAAAAGCGTTTATGTAGAAGGCATTAATCATTTATATGAATTTAGTGCAGGCGAGTTAAGTGGCTGGATGTATAAGGTTAACGGTGTGTATCCGAATTATGGATGTAGTCAGTATGTGTTAAAAGATGGTGACGTCATTGAATGGAACTATACTGTAGATTTAGGACGTGATTTAGGGCAAGTTTGGGTAGGTGAATGATGAAAAATTTCGAAAAGTATCACCCGATTGTTTTATTTAGTTATTTCATGGTCGTTATTGGTATGGCAATGTTTTTTATGCACCCAGTTTATTTATTTCTTACATTTATAGCGGCGATGACATTGAACTATTTACTTCAACGTCGTCACTTTTGGAAAAACCTTTTCATGTATATTCCGCTATTTTTCATTATGGCCATTATTAATCCGTTGATTAGCCATAATGGTCAGCGTGTTATTTTATATGTGAATGGCAATGCGATAACAGTAGAGGCGATTTGCTACGGTATGGCGATGGCACTTATGATAATAGCCGTTATTATTTGGTTTAATAGCTACAATGATGTTATGACATCCGATAAGTTTTTATATCTTTTTGGTAAGCTTTCACCGACATTGGCGTTAACGATTTCGATTACGATGCGCCTCATTCCGCGTTTTAAGCATCAAATTCACTTAATTGCGCAGGCGCAAAAGACGATTGGAATGGATTATACAGCCGGAAATCCTTGGCAGCGTATTAAGAGTGTTATTCGTATCATGTCGATTTTAATTACATGGGCATTAGAAAATGCGATTGAAACAGCAGATTCCATGAAGGCGAGAGGGTATGGCTTGCCAGGGCGAGCTACTTTTTCGCTATTTGTTTTTGAAAAACGAGATGGGTGGATGCTGGGAATAATCGCTTTGCTAGCAGGGCTAAGTGTTGTAGGCAGCTTGCTAGGAAATACAACATTTTACTTCTACCCGACATTCTCTGACATCTATTGGACAGTGGAGAGTGTGAGTTTTTATAGTGGATACGCCATATTATTAGCAATTCCAATCGCCATTGAAATAAAGGAGGGCATAAAATGGCGCTACTTAAAATCGACAATTTGAGTTTTCGTTACCCGGGAGAAACAGAAGAAGCACTGAAGAATATTAATCTTACTGTAGAAGAAGGGGAATTCATTGTTTTAATGGGGCAATCTGGTTGCGGGAAAAGTACGTTGTTAAAGCATCTTAAACGCGAGCTAGCGCCACATGGTGAAAAGACTGGTACAATCTTTTATCAAGATGAACGATTAGAAAATTTAACTGTTCAGACAGCGGCATCGGAAATAGGCTTTGTGCTACAAAATCCGGAAAATCAAATTGTGACAGATAAAGTTTGGCATGAGTTAGCATTTGGTTTAGAAAATTTGGGCTTAGATACACCAACTATTCGAAGGCGAGTTGCTGAAATGGCGAACTTTTTCGGCATTCAAAAGTGGTTTCGCCAAAAGACAGTGGAGCTATCTGGTGGACAAAAGCAATTATTGAATTTAGCAGCAGTAATGGCAATGCAACCAAAATTACTGCTATTAGATGAACCAACATCTCAGCTAGATCCGATTGCGGCGATGGAATTTATAACGACGTTACATAAATTAAATCAAGAACTCGGCTTAACAATTATTTTAATAGAGCACCGTTTAGAAGAGGTTTTACCAATTGCGGATCGAGTGGTTTTGATGGATCATAGCGAAATTATTTTTACAGGGTCGCCAAAGAATATACCGGATGAGATTCCTGAAAATCATGCTATGTGTGATGCACTACCTACAGCTATGCGTATTTTTAATACGTTGGAACAAGTGGGAGAGGCACCATTAACAATTCGTGAAGGGCGTTCATGGTTATTACAGCAACCGATTGTACGAAATAGCGAAGTAATTGTAGAAAAGCCATCAAATGAAGGGCCGATCGTATTGGAAGCAAAGGATATTGCTTTTCGCTATGAAAAAGACGGCGAAGATATTTTAAGAGGCTTCCAGATGGATGTACGTGCAGGAGAATTGATTTCCGTTATAGGTGGAAATGGTACAGGAAAATCGACAGCCTTAAAAATATTGGCGGGGCTTGAAAAGCCATATCGCGGAGACGTATTCGTATTTGGCAAAAAGCTGAAAAAATACCGAAATAGCGATTTGTACCGAGAGCATTTAGCGGTATTACCTCAGGACCCAAGAACATTATTTGTGGAAAAACAAGCGCGTAAAGAACTTGAAGGAATGCTTACTATATCCGATTCAGCGACAACTGAAAGGATGGAAGAAATTATTGGCTTACTGCAATTACAGCATGTTTTGGAGCGTCATCCTTATGATTTAAGTGGTGGTGAGCAACAAAAATTAGCATTGGCAAAGCTTCTTTTATTAAACCCAAAAATATTGCTATTGGATGAACCGACAAAGGGCATTGATGCACATGCTAAGAAGGAATTAGCCAATATTTTATATAAGCTCCTTCAGCAAGGTGTAGCGATCGTAATGGTAACGCATGATGTTGAATTTTCCGCAGAGTATAGTAATCGTTGTACATTGTTCTTTGATGGAAATCTTGTGTCACAAGGGGAACCACATGCGTTTTATAGTGGTAATAGCTTTTATACGACAGCGGCACATCGAATGTCACGGGGCATTTTCCAAAATGCGATAACATGTGAGGATGTGATTGCATTATGCAAAATAACACAAATAACCGTCTCCGTTTAATCATTTCAGCTGTTGTAGTGTTTCTTGTAATACCTCTTGTTTTGTATGTCGGTGTTGTTTATTTAAATGACCGAAAATATTACTTTATTTCCGTAGTCATTGCATTGCTGGCGTGCGTACCACTCTTTATAAGATTTGAAAGACGTAAGCCTCAACCACGTGAAATTTTGATCATAGCTGTTATGGCTGCCATTTCTGTCGCGGGACGTATGTTATTTGTTATTATACCGGGCTTTAAACCAGTAGCAGCCATTACAATCATTACAGGTATCTATTTAGGCGCGGAGGCAGGATTTTTAACAGGTGCATTATCAGCCATTGTTTCAAACATTTTTTTCGGACAAGGACCTTGGACACCTTTTCAGATGTTTATGTGGGGAATGATTGGATTTCTCGCAGGTATATTAGGTAAAACAGGCGTTATGGAAAAGAAAATTGCACTAACACTATTCGGTATTTTTGCAGGAGTATTATTTTCTTTCGGCATGGATGTCTGGGGTGTTATTTCATTCTCTGGCATATTTTCATGGCAAGCTTATGTAGCGGCGCTTGGTACAGCTTTGCCATTCACAATTGTCTACGCCATATCGAATATTATTTTCCTATTGCTACTGACAAAGCCAATTGGCGAAAAACTAAAACGCATTAAAACGAAATATAACATTTTGCAATAAAGAACATATACTTGTCTCAATAGTTGAAATAGTGTGGTGGGAAATATTCCGTCATGCTATTTTTTTGTTATAGGACTTGTACCCAGCTGAAATCTTGTTGGAATATGTAGAATTTAGGAATATAATGGAGCTGTATAATAGTAATTGTCGAACTTATCAGGAAATAGCAATAATCCAGTTAACGAATTTGAAGCACTTAAACTTAATGTAAAGGCGGGTGTTCTAAGTTGGCTACACAAAATTCAGACCGATTTCTTACAGCGTTCAACCGTATTGATCATACTTTAAGAGATATTGTTGGTGCAAAGGATTTTATGCCATTTTATCGTTTAGTCGATCAGGCAAAAAAGAAGGATGTTCTTGTTCGCAAATACGAAGATGATTTACGGTCCTATGCGGATCTGCGTAATGCGATTGTTCATCATCGTACATCAATGGAGTATGTTATTGCGGAGCCTCATCAAAACATCGTAGAAAAAATTGAAAAAATCGATTTAACATTATCCAAGCCAATACTTGTAGGACAGATGTTCCGCAAGCGGGTACTTGTGTTCCAAGAAGAAGATTCGTTAAAACATGTATTAAAAGTAATTCGTAATCGAAAATATACACAATTCCCTGTATATGCGGAAAACGAATTTAAAGGGTTAATCACAACTGTTGGTATAACGAACTGGTTAGCAACGGCTATGGCGGGCAATCAAATACCTAAGCGTATTCCGACATTACACGATATTTTAAGTCACGAAAAAAAGCGAGTGAATTATAAATTCATTAGCCGATACATAACGATTTATGAGGCAGAGGAAATTTTTAAAATAGGTGTGGAAAAAGGGCGTCGTTTTGAAGCACTTTTAATAACTGAGCATGGTATGTCGCATCAAAAGTTGCTTGGTATTATAACGCCCATCGATATTATGAAAGTTGATTAGCTTTACCTTCATTCAATGGATGAAGTAGGACGAGCTGTTAATTACTTTTTTGCCGAGCTTTACTTTTTAGGCTAATGTACAAGGAACCGTTCGTTAGCACTTGTGCAAAAAAGACATCTTCTACTGCATCAACATTTTGCTTTTTTAGTTTTTTCATGAGCCAGTCTTCAGTTAAATTGATTTCTGCCAAATTTTCATAAATAAGTTGGCCATCAGAAATCACTTCAGTAGGCAAATAAGTAGGTGGAGTGATATCTGCCTTCACATCTTGTTTTGTAGCAGCTTGTTGAGGTGTTTTTGGTAAAACACTAAGATTTCCAGTTGTTTCGAGTATAGCGAATTCAACATCCGAAATAGAGAAAATGGATTGTTCTCGGAGCATCATCGTCAGCTCGTCCATGTGTAGACGTGATTTGATCAGGGCAGGCTCAAGTATATAACCATTTTGAATAACAATTGTTGGTTTATCGTCAATGAGAACACGAGCCTTTTTAGACTTAATCGTAATAGCACCCATCAGTAATGTCAGGACAGTCCACCAAATAAGTGAAATTAAACCGTCTAAAAAAGGCGTTTCAGCTTGAGAGGCAATTTCGGAAGCGATGGAACCAAACGTGATGCCGGTAATGTAATGGAAAAATGTCAGTTGCCCTAACTGTTTTTTTCCTAAAACTCGTGCCAAGATAAGTAAGGCAAAGAAGGAAATGGTCGTACGTAAAATCATTTCCCAAAAGTTCACATCATAAATGCTTTCCATAATTCGATACAACTCCTTTTGTAGCAATTCTGGAATAGCATGTGTAATCGAACAAATAGTATGCGGTGCAAGCAATAGTAATACGAATTACAATTGCATAAAATTTGCATAAAAAATACCCCCACAATAATTTGGAGGGCACTGAAAAACTCTAAAATGGAATTATTTGCGAAGTATTCATTTCATATGCAAGTTCTAATAATCTAACTGCTTTAAGCTCAATAATAAACCATCATCTGTCATATCTTTAATCTTGAATAAGTTTAATTTTCTGTCAATTTTTTTATCCATTTTATCTGCATTACTGAATGAAATTCTTATTGCATCTATTGCATAATTAAGAATTGATAACACACCTGCACTTCCTAATGCCACTCCTAAACTTTCGTTCTCTGGAAGATGAGTATCCATAATCTTTCTTACTTCTTTATAATAGTCTCCTTTAATAAGGATATATTCAGATTTTGCCTCTAATCCTGCTAATAACTCAGTTCGATTATGTGCTTCATAAGCTTCTATACCATTCTCTTTGAACATGAAAAACTCCACCTTTCAAGTGTCATAATAATCAACTCATAATAACTATACGAATGTAAATAAACCAAAGTTTCAGTTTTTTCTGATTTTATTTATTCGACTAAACTGCTCCGATAGTTTAAGTACAAATCTTCACAAAGATATAACACGACTGATATTTATAAACAACTTTATTATTCATGAGCAACTCCTGCAGGATTAGTGATAAAGGAACGAAGACTAAGAACGTCACATCCTGTGACAACGCCTTCATGACCAACTTCGTGTTGGCCCGGAGGAGGCTCGTCGCTCGCCCCGCGGAAAGCGTCTGCCTGCAGTGGAATGTGCTGTCAAGTACAGATTATGGTGTAGAGCCTTATTACTTATTACTTATTTATCTTAATTTGTGTACTTGGAGAGTTTCTGGTAGCAGTTGGTCATTTGTGACGATGGCCTCTGTAATATGCACTTCATTCATTTTGTCTTTATAGGTAAATTTAAATATACCATTATCAAAATCTGTGCCAATTTCTTTGAAGAAAATGCCCTCGATGGTTACATGTTTTGGGCAAGTGAAAGTCACCTTCACTTCTTCCTGATCCTTTATTAAATATGCACGTACACCTTTTTCGTACATATCATATTCATCGTCCTCTGTAGGACGCTTTACTGCGACAATATGAAAATCAACAAAGGGAACTTCTTTTAATAGTACGTTTAAGAACGAACCTTTCGTAATTTCCTCCCAGCGACTTTGTGCGCTTTGCCCTACGATAATTTGCGTGATGTCATAATTTTTAGCGACCTCATGAACGACTTTTTGAATGGGGCGTTTTTCATTATCTTGCAAGATGAATTTTTCAACTTCTAGTTCCTCAGACAATTGTCGCCATTGCTCGATGTAACGAGTTTTCTCTGCATCGAATGTATCGAATGGTTGTTGGTCAATCGAAAGGATATAAAGTGGGCAATCAAGCATTGCCGCCATTTTATGTCCACGTCGGATTAAACGTTCTCCATTTAGTCCATAATAGACGCAAACTAAAATACTTTCGTCCCATCTACCTTTAATATGCTTCATAAGTAATCCACACCTTGTCATTTTAGTTTCAAAATAGAGTAATTGTCATTGTAGTTGAGAAAAAGGTCCTGAAACAGCAAAAAGTAAGTGCATTGCAGTGCAACGCATAAATTTATAATGTATACTTAAAAATGTATAAACAGTATTACAAAATTCCGTTTAAATATTGAAATATTTGAATCCAATAAGTTTTTAATTGTTAGTTGATTTATGCACAGTATTTGTTTCTTGCGTGTATTGTTAAACGTCTCTATATGACAACATATTATGCAATGAGTTAAATAGATAGTCAAGTGTCTCGTGACATATCCGTGATTACGAGAAAAATCTGATATTCTAGTTGGTTTAAGTAGGAGGTTTTCATTTGGTCACAGTTTTATTTGCGATACTATTCCCATTTATCGTTGCTGCCCTTATTCCGCTGTTTTATAAGCGACTAAGGCGAAAGCATCTTGGCTGGTATGTACTTTCCGTTCCAATCATATTGTTTCTTTTACTTGCACGGTATATTCCTCAAATTGCCGGTGGTAAAACGTTTATTCATACATATGAGTGGATTCCCTCGTTTCATATAAATTTCACCACATACCTAGATGGTTTAAGTATGATTTTTGGACTTCTTATAACTGGAGTAGGTAGCTTAGTTATTTTATATTCTATTTTTTATTTATCAACGAAAGAATCACTTCATCATTTCTACTGTTATTTATTACTATTCATGGGCGCTATGCTAGGCGTCGTCTTTTCAGATAACTTAATGGTGCTTTATACGTTTTGGGAATTAACGAGTGTATCGTCATTTCTATTAATCGCTTTTTGGCATCATCGTAAAGCTTCGCGTGCCGGAGCAAGAAAGGCTATGACAATTACAGTCTTTGGCGGACTAGCTATGCTGGCAGGCTTTTTAATGCTTTATGTAGCATCGGGTACATTGAGTATACGAGAGATTATTGCGAATGTAGCGATTATTAGTGAGCATGAACTTTTCGTTCCGGCAATGCTTCTCATTTTGCTAGGTGCATTTACAAAGTCGGCACAATTTCCGTTTCATATTTGGTTACCGGATGCAATGGAGGCACCTACGCCTGTTAGTGCTTATTTACATTCGGCCACAATGGTAAAGGCGGGTATTTACTTAGTAGCACGTTTTTCGCCAGTTTTCGGCGGTGAAAACTATTGGTTCTGGCTTGTTAGTGGTATAGGGTTAGTAACACTTTTCTGGGGTGCTTTTAATGCAGTACGTCAGACAGACTTGAAGGCACTATTGGCGTACTCCACTGTGAGCCAACTCGGTCTTATTATGAGTTTATTTGGACTTGGCTCGGTGGGGCATTATTTTGGCTATAGTGACAGTTCGATTATTTATACGCAAGCTAGCTTTGTCGCACTATTTCACCTCATTAATCATTCAACGTTTAAAGGTGCGCTCTTTATGATGGTAGGTATTGTCGATCATGAGGTAGGAACGCGTGATATAAGGCGTCTAGGGGGACTTATGTCGCTCATGCCAGTGACGTTTACAATTGCGGTTGTCGGTGGCTTATCGATGGCAGGTTTACCACCATTCAATGGATTTTTAAGTAAAGAGATGTTCTTTACGGCAATGCTGACGATTCGAGATGCAGAAGCATTTTCGATAGCTAATGTCGGCGTTTTGTTTCCAATTGTGGCATGGCTTGCGAGTGTGTTCACTTTCGTATACAGCATGATATTAATCGGACATACTTTCTTTGGGGATTTAAAGCCTGATCGCTTAGATAAAAAGCCACATGAAGCATCATTAGGTATGTTAATTTCACCGATTATTTTATGCCTTCTTGTTGTAGGTCTATTTTTCTTCCCAAATCTTTTGGGTAAATATATATTACAACCAGCGATGGCTAGCATATATCCAACATTTCCATCGGCAAGCGAGCTAACACCACATGTTTATGCTTGGCATGGCCCGAACGCAGAATTATTAATGACAGTAGGTATTGTGCTTGTAGGCATTGTACTTTATAAAAAGATGAAAAGCTGGAAGCCAGTATATCGTATATTTTCTCAAAAACATACATTTAATGCGTATTATAATCGTTTTATCGCCTTGTTTGAAGATGGGTCGACTAAACTGACAAAGCGTTATATGACAGGCAATTTAACACATTATTTTGTTTATATTTATGTATTTTTTGTAGCGTTAGTGGCAGGCTATTTCCTTCTGTCAGATGCATTTCGTTTTAATCCGGCGAAAGATTCCAAAGTGGAAACGTATGAGCTTATTTTAGTATTTGTTATGATGTTTGCTAGCGTTTGGATGATTTTTGTCAAAGGACGCATTACGGCAGTGCTACTAAATGGCGTACTTGGTTATTCCATTGCGTTTTTCTTTGTCATTTTCCGCGCACCAGATTTAGCATTGACTCAGCTAGTCGTGGAATCTGTAACGACGGCGCTGTTTTTAATTTGCTTTAAATATTTACCGGATTTGATACCAGAGCCATCTAAAAATCGTGTGAAATGGTCGAATGGTATGATCGCTATCTTTGTAGGCGCAACAGTGACAATGATTGGTTTAACTGTTGTTCATTTTGACAAATTTGAGCCGGTGTCATTGTACTTTAATGATGCTTATGACTTGGCTGGCGGATCAAATATCGTCAACACAATATTAGGAGATTTCCGTGCATTCGATACGATGTTAGAAGTTGTTGTACTTCTTATTGCGGGCTTAGGTGTTTATGCTTTAACAAAGCTGAAGCCACGAAAGGAGGAATCCGACAATGAAAATTAATGACGTGATTTTACGTACTGTCACTAAGGCGGTAGTCTTTATAATTTTAACGCTTGGTGTGTATTTGTTCTTTGCGGGTCATCATGCCCCTGGTGGTGGATTTATAGGCGGGCTCGTTCTTGCTTCGGGGATAGTCCTACTATATTTAGCATATGACATTGAAACGGTACACAAAGGCATGCCGTTCGATTTTAAGAAAGTAGCTGCACTAGGTGTACTGTTAGCAACGGGTACTGCTGTTGGCTCAATTTTCTTTGATGCACCATTTTTGACGCAAACACATGAGTATTTGAATGTGCCTATTTTCGAGAAAATGGCTTTTTCGACTGTAACCATTTTTGAAGCAGGTGTGGCGCTTACAGTTGTCGGTGTTGTTGTCACAATTATTTTAAGTATAAGTGAGGATGAGTAACCTATGGAGTCATTAATACTAATTTTAGTTGGCGTATTAGCAGCTGTAGGGACGTACTTAATCCTTTCTAGACAATTACTACGTGTTATTTTAGGAACGGCTGTGTTATCGCATGCCGTGCATTTATTAATTTTAACGATGGGTGGTTTAAAGAAAGGTGATGTGCCTTTACTTGGCGAATCACAAGGCCCGTATACAGATGCATTACCACAAGCATTAATTTTGACGGCGATTGTTATAAGTTTTGCTGTGACAGCCTTTGTACTTGTACTTGGCTACCGCATGTATAAGAAAAATGGTACAGGCGATTTTGAAGAACTACGAGGTACTTCAGATGAATAATATAATTGTACTGCCATTAATTGTACCGATTATTACAGCCATTTTATTAGTGTTTATACGTGGACATGTAATCTTACAACGTATTATTAGTTTCATAACATTAATTTTTGTAGCGATTGTAAGTGCTGTTTTATTACACGAAATTCAATCTCAAGGTGTCATGCGTATAGACTTTAGTGGTTGGCTACCACCCTTTGGTATTTCATTTGTAGCCGATTCGTTTGCGATATTGCTTGTATTGACATCAAGTATAGTAGCAACTATTTGTATGCTGTATGCATTTTTTACATTAGGTGAGCGTTATGAAAAAACGTTTTTTTATCCTTTTGCTTTATTAATGGTAGCAGGGGTTAACGGCTCCTTTTTAACAGGCGATATTTTCAACTTATTTGTTTGTTTTGAAGTAATGTTATTAGCCTCATATGCATTAGTAAGTTTAGGCGGGAAAAGAGTGCAGCTACGAGAGGCTCTGAAGTATGTCCTTATTAATATAGTGGGGTCATGGATTTTCTTGGTGGCGTTAGCCTTTTTATACGGCACAGTAGGAACGCTAAATATGGCTCATATTGCTGTGCGTGTAGCGGAGTTAGGGGCAGATCCATTAATCACAACGGTAGCCTTAATATTCCTTGTTGTATTTAGTTTGAAGGCCGGGCTTCTATTGTTCTTTTGGTTGCCAGGCTCATACACGGAACCACCTACAGCAGTGGCGGCCCTTTTTGCGGCATTGCTGACAAAAGTAGGGATTTATGCATTAATGCGAACGTTCACGTTAATGTTTCCGAATAATATGGATGTCACTCATACGGTGCTAGCAGTGATGGCAGGTGTAACATTGATAGCTGGTTGTATGGGGGCATTGGCGAGTCGCGATATCCGTACGATTGCCTCCTATAATGTGATAATTGGTGTAGGCTTTATAATAATTGGCCTAGCTGTCGGTACTGAAACGGCATTGCAAGGAGCTATTTATTATGTAATACATGATATGGTAGCGAAGGCACTATTGTTTTTAGCAATCGGTACGATGATTTATGTCACAGGGGAAACATTGATAGATAATATGAGTGGGTTAATTCGAAATTATCCGCTTTTTGGTTGGCTATTTTTTATCGTGATGTGTTCACTTGCAGGTATTCCACCGCTTAGTGGTTTTTTAGGGAAAATACTTATTGGGCAAGGTGCAATAGAGGCAGAACATTATGTACTTTTAGGACTTGGTTTTGCATCTAGTTTAGCTGTGCTGTATTCATTATTACGAATTTTCCTATCATCATTTTTTGGTGAAACAATTATTAGTATTGAAGATGAAAAACCGCTGCCTAAGCGTATTATCATGCCATTAGTAATATTGGCTTTATGTACAACAGGACTTGGTGTTGGTGCAGAATGGTTAGCGCCTTATGTAACGGATGCTGCAAATACATTGTACAACCCTTCTCTATATATAGATGCGGTTTTAGATGGTGAAGCATGGCAAGGTGGGGTGAATAAGTAATGGCAGCTCAATTTCTATTAAATTTGTTTATCGCAACACTTTGGCTATTGTTACAAGATGAAATTACACCGGAGTTTACGACCTTTCTTATGGGGTTCATCGTAGGTATTGGTATTTTGTATGTCATGCATCGCTTTTATGGCACACAATTTTATTTACGACGGGTGTTTGCCATTGTGAGTCTCTTTATGTTATTTAACTGGGAGTTATTATTGTCGAGTTATAGTGTGCTAAAACAAATATTGACGCCAAAGTTAAATATTACACCGGGAATATTTACGTATAAAACGGAGCTGAAAGGTGATTGGGAAGTGACAGCATTAGCGCTGCTCTTAACGTTGACGCCAGGATCTGTTGTGATGGAAGTATCTGAGGAAGGTGACTTGTTTTACATCCATGCAATGGATATAGAGCAATCAAAAGATGCTGTAATTCGTTCAATAGGTAAGTTTGAGCGGGCTATTATGGAGGTGACACGTTAATGATTGAGCAAGTTTTATTACTAGCATTAGCTTTGTTTAGTGTGTCAATTGCACTGTCCTTATATCGGGTAATTCGTGGACCGTCGATGCCAGATAGAGCGATTGCACTCGATACGATTGGTATTAACTTACTTTCATTAATTGCTATTGTGTCAATTGTATTAAAAACGAAGGCGTATTTAGAGGCTATTTTAATTTTAGGTATACTAGCATTTATCGGCACGATCGCCTTTACGAAATATATAGAAAGGGGTGTTATCGTTGAACGTAAATCAAATGATTGAGTGGGCAGCGGTAATACTCATTTTAATCGGCTCGATAGTGAGTGTAATTAGTGCATTTGGAATGATTCGACTGCCGGATGTATATACCCGTTCTCATGCAGCAACAAAAAGTTCAACATTATCAGTACTGACATGTTTGCTTGGTGCATTCATTTATTTTTGGGTACATGATGGCTATGTAAGTGTACGACTTATTTTAGGGATATTATTCGTCTTCGTAACAGCTCCTGTGGCGGGGCATTTAATATGTAGAGCGGCCTACCGATCAAAAGTGCCACTTGCAGAGGGCTCAGGGGAAGATGAATTAAAGGAAAAGTTATTCCCAAATAAATAAGATGAACATGCACTTTTATGCTTATAATAGTAAAGGTGGACATTGTCCGAAATAAAGACTATGAAGTGAGCGATTACGAGTGAAAAAATTAATATATTTATGTTTGTTCATCGTTTTTGTTGTAGTTTTTTTATATGTAAACAATCATTGGATCATTGTAAGTGAGCATGTTTATGAATCTGAGCGCGTACCTGAAAATTTTGATGGGATGCGTATCGTACAAGTGTCTGATTTACATGATGCTGTATTTGGTGATAGGCAAGAGAAGCTAGTTGAAAAGGTAAAGGCGGCAAATCCAGATGTTATTTTCATCACTGGTGATGTCGTGGACAGTAATCGCTATAACTTAGAGCAAAGCTTGCAGGCGGTTCGTGAATTTGTAAAGCTAGCGGACGTTTACTATGTACTAGGAAATCATGAAGTGGCGACAAATAGGGTAGACGAGATTTATGAGGTACTGTCATCTTTAGGCGTACATTGTATGACCAATACATCGACTGTTTTGGAACGCGACGGGGAGCGTATAGCGATTGTTGGGATTGAGGATCCGTTAATGGGCAGGGAAACTGACGAAATGCTTGAGTTAGCGACAAAAAATGTGCCAGAGGATTTGCTGACACTATTACTCGCGCATCGACCAGAAGTTTTTGATGTGTATGTAGACTATGAAATGGATGTCGTTTTCTCAGGTCATGCACATGGTGGGCAAATCCGACTTCCATTTATAGGTGGCCTAATTGCACCTGGGCAAGGGCTGTTTCCTAAATATACGGCTGGTGTCTATGAAGAACATAACACCAAAATGGTAGTTAGCCGAGGATTAGGAAATAGTGTCGTACCGTATCGAGTTTTTAATTTGCCAGAGATTGTCGTTTTAGAACTGCATACGAAATAAAAGAGCACCGCGTTTGGGATAACCACGACGCGGTGCTTTTCTTATCTTCAATAACATGAGTTTTGGTTGTTTTAATAAACAATGTAAACCCTGTGAAAACAGTGGTAATTGTAATTTAATTGTATTTATAATAATAATTGTAATACTTCTATTGACAGAACATTTTAATAAAACTACTCTGAATATATACATAGGTGATGAATCAAAATACGAATGAAGGGTCGTTAAATACATGTGGATAAAAGGTGTTGGCGGTAAATTAATTGTTGCAATTATTGCACTTGTTCTTGTTACGTGTGGCGCATTCGGTATGTTTACGTGGATAAACAGTACGAATGCAGTTGTCGAGCAAGTTGAGTCAAATTTAGTTTCAAAGGCAGAGGATGTTTCGGAATATATAGAAAAGCATTTCGAATTAACATTAGTGGAGGTAGAGTCAATTGCTGCGCAGGCTGATATTCAAAGTATGGATATGGAGCGGCAAAAAGCCTATTTAACAAATCGCTTGCAAGATAACGAAAACTATTTAAGCTTTGGCATTATTAAAGAAGATGGAACGGCTCATTATTTGGATGATACTACGGCGAAATTAGGTGATCGTGACTATGTGAAAGCTGGATTTTCAGGTAAGACTGTCATGTCAGAGATGACAATCAGTCGCGTAACAGGAGAGCCTGTAATATTAGTTGTCACTCCGATCGCAACAAATACAGGAGAGAAAGCCTTGTTGTTAGCGCGTATTGATGGCTATTATTTATCACAAATCGTTGAAGAGATTGATGTTGGAAAAAGCGGCTATGCCATAATGTTAGATGCAAAGGGAAATGTCATAGGCCATAAAAATAATGAACTTGTAAAAGAGCAAAGTAATGCAATTATAGCTGCTGAAAAATCAGGTGAACAAACGGGTGAAGCAAAAGCCGCGCAAGAAATGATAAGTCATGAAAATGGCTATTTTGAGTTCGATACGAAGGAAACAGGCACAAATTTAATGGGCTATCATACACTTACTAACGATTGGAAAATGGGTGTAATAGTTGTTGAAGATGAAATGCTTGCGGGTCTTTCTCAATTAAAAGGGAATTTCGTTATACTTACAATTGTCGTGTCATTAATAGGACTATTAATCGCGTTTGCAATATCACGCTCTATAAGCAGACCAATTAATCATGTAGTAAATATAAGTGAAGGATTATCGAACGGTGACTTTACACAAGAAATTTCCGAAAAATATTGTAAGCGAATAGATGAGATGGGGACGATGTCGAGAGCGCTTGCGAGAATGACGGATAATATGCGAACAATGATAGGTCAAGTGGAAAGTGGTGCTTATGCGGTAAATGATGCGACGAAAGAGTTAATTCAAGATGTCAGCAATGTTACGCGCCGTTCAAAGCAAATTGCTGTTGCAATAGTTGAAGTGGAACGAGGAGCAGACAGTCAAACTTCAATGGCAGAAGAAAGTGCATCTGCTATGGAACAAATGGCTTTAGGTATTCAAAATGTCGCAGAAGTAGCTTCTTCTGTCGCAGCAAATACGGAATTTATTGCGGAGAAAATAACGGAAAGTAATGTAGCGGTGAAGCAATCGATTTCACGTATGAATGAAATTCAAGAAGGAACAATCGTAGAGTTAGATATCATACGGAAATTAGAAAAGGAGTCGAAGGAAATAGGCTCCATTTCAAAAATCATTACAGATATTTCTGAGCAAACGAACTTATTAGCATTGAATGCCTCAATTGAAGCAGCACGTGCTGGAGAAGCTGGAAAAGGCTTTGCTGTTGTAGCGGATGAAGTACGGAAACTATCCGAACAAACAGCTAATTCGGCAGCACAAATAAATGTGTTAATCGATAGGGTACAAGCATACACAATTGACGCTGTAAAAGCCGCTGAATCTGGCGAGCAAAATGTAGGTAGAGGACTACAATCGATACAAATTGTCGGTGATCACTTCCAAGGTATCGTTCAAGCGGTAAATGAAATCGCAAGCCAAATTGAAGAAATGAACGCTTCAGCGGAAGAAATGTCTGCGAGTACAGAGGAAGTATCAGCTTCAATGGAGGAGATGGCAGCAACTTCTCAAGCAGCAACAAGTCATGTGCATGAAGTGAAGGACCTAACAAGTGGACAAAAAATTACTGTAACAGCAATGAATGTTCAAACAGAGAAGCTAGCTGAAATGGCGAATCACCTAGACGAGGTAATTAGTAAATTTAAGCTGTAGCGTAATAATGAATAGCACGCGCACTAATTTTTGGTAGATGTGTTTTCAATTGACCGATGAGAAAATTACTATATTATTAAAGAAGAATGGTCAAGTTGTTGATGGCCAAAAAGCGAGCTATTTAAAGGAGTTATAAAAAAT
>JAVWKG010000009.1:0-26466 GCA_036638655.1 Lysinibacillus sp.
ACCGAGCTCGTAATAACTCGCATTCGGCACTTGCCCAAAAGCTTTTTTCATTTTATTTCGCACAAATTTTGGCGGTACACTTGCCGGTGTCTTCGTTTCGTCAAACGGTTGAATTTCTACTTTTTCCTGCATCTCAGCAGATTTATACTTGTCATTAGCATTCCAAACTGGCGCAGATAACACGTAAACTGCTATTGCTAAGCTCATTAAAAAGAGCACGCCCTTCACTTTTCGCTCAATACCGTTTGCTAATACTGCACCTGTTAATGTCAAAACAATTATTACAGGCCAAAACATGAGCCAGTTCATATCCAACTTAGTTACATAGATTGTAATCGCTGTCGCAACAAAGGATACGGCGATAACAGCAATAAAAAAGTAGCCTATCACTTTTTTAGACTGTCCCTCTTTTTTCGGTGCCGTTTTTAATGGCGTTAAAAGTACGCTCGCAATTACTGCAATGATTGCCGAAGCGATAAATAGTTTTATCATTTAACTCACCCTTTCGCTAAATACGTCCCTCGTATATTTACGTACACATTTAGCAAAAGTTTCATGCATAATAATATTATTAATAGACAGGGATTTTCAAAAAAACAACGAATTTTTACATACATAGGAGGTGAGAAGATGTTAAATAAAGCATTGATTACTGCCATTATTTTATTTGGTCTCTTTTATGTATTTTGTTATTCCGTTATTCCAGTATCATTACAGCTTATTTTCAAAGTCATTCCGATGATACTCATCATCGTACTTGCCACTACACAAAATGTTCCTCACATTAAGAAATATAAAACACTCATTATCATTGGGTTAATTTTTTGTATGATCGGCGACTATACGTTGCGTTTCTTTCTATTTGGACTGTCGAGTTTTTTAATCGGCCATATTTTTTATATTTTTGCTTTTGCGAGAACAAGTGAACGTAAAGTGCCTGTGTATGCTAAAGTGATACTTCTCGCATGCGGTGCTTGTATGGCACTTTTGATTGCGGGTACTGTGTTCAAATCTGGAGAGGTGGTACTTGGGTTTGCCGTTTGTGCATATATTTCTGTCATTTTAATAATGGGCTGGACATCTTTTCGTACAGGTTCAACGTTGTCATTGATTGGTGCGATGCTCTTTATTGCTTCAGATTCCTTTTTAGCTGTCGATAAATTCGTCACACCGCTCCCGTTTTCTCATGAATTCATTATGCTTACATATTATAGTGCTCAACTACTAATAACACTTAGTATCATTCAATACGCCGAAATTCGAAGTAAAGTGTTACAATAGGAAAAAACCAACATTTAGGAGGCTTCATAACATGAAAGAACTAGTAATCGAGCGACTTATTCGCTATGCAAAAATGGATACACAATCTGATTTCACAAGTGAAACGACGCCTTCCACACAAAAGCAATTTAACCTATTAAATATCCTTAAGGACGAATTAGCAACAATCGGCTTAACTGACATCACACTCGATGAAAACGGCTATTTATTCGCTACACTTGAAGCAAATACATCTAAAATCGTACCGACAATTGGATTTTTAGCCCATGTTGATACTGCAACTGATTTCTCTGGCACAAACGTCAATCCACAGCGTATTGATCATTATGATGGTGGCGATATTCAACTAAACCCTAACCTACTTATGTCTACTGTGGACTTCCCTGAGCTTAAAAACTATGTTGGTCAAACATTAATTACAACTGATGGCACAACACTTTTAGGCGCAGACGACAAAGCTGGTATTGCAGAAATCATGACGGCCATGGAATATTTAGTGAAAAACCCTGACATACAGCATGGGAAATTGCGTGTGGCGTTTACACCCGATGAAGAAATCGGACGCGGACCTCACAAATTTGATGTAGCCGCATTTGGTGCAGACTATGCCTATACGATGGATGGCGGTCCTCTCGGCGAGCTACAGTATGAAAGCTTTAACGCAGCAGGTGTGAAAGTCGTAACACGCGGAACAAGCGTACACCCTGGTTCTGCAAAAAACAAAATGGTAAATGCTATTACAATGGCAATCGCATTTCAAAATGAGTTACCTAAAGATGCTGTCCCTGAAAAAACAGATGGCTACGAAGGCTTTATTCATTTAATGAATTTCAACGGTTCAATTGAACAAGCTGAGCTTTCCTATATCGTGCGTGACCATGACCGTGCAAAATTCGAAGGAAAAAAGCAATATTTACGTGAAGTTGAAGCAAAAATCAAATCAAAATACGGGGAAGATGCTATTACTGTAGCGATGGATGACCAATACTACAATATGGGCGAAAAAATTGAACCTGTAAAAGAAATTGTGGATATTGCTCGTATGGCCATGGAGAAGTTAGAAATAACACCTATTACTTCACCAATCCGTGGTGGTACAGACGGCTCCCAGCTCTCTTATATGGGTCTACCTACGCCTAATATTTTTGCTGGTGGAGAAAATATGCACGGGAAATTCGAATATGTATCTGGGGAAACGATGGAGAAAGCGACACAAGTCATCATCGAAATCGTTCAATTATTTGAGCAACAGGGGAAATAACAAAATGAAGTGATCCGTATTATTTCTCATTGGGGTGATTTTTCATGAAAGAAATTGCATTGGGCATTATTGCTTCTTTATTTTTCGCGGTAACATTTATTTTAAACCATTCGATGGAAATGGACGGGGGCAGCTGGCTTTGGAGTTCTTCATTGCGCTACTTCTTCATGCTACCTTTTTTACTCGTCATTGTGTTTTATAGAAAAGGTTTCGGTACGCTGAAAGTTGAAATGCAATCTAAGCCTTTTGCTTGGCTGATTTGGAGCTTCGTCGGCTTTGTGCTGTTTTACGCACCACTTACTTTCGCAGCTGCATTTGGACCAGGATGGCTCGTTTCAGGCACATGGCAGTTTACTATTGTTGGAGGCGTTTTGCTCGCCCCACTATTCGTAACAATCGTTGCTGGAAAAACGGTAAGACAGAAAATCCCGCTTATTTCGCTACTTATTTCTTGTGTCATTTTAGTCGGTATTTTACTTATTCAAGTGCCACAAGCGAAAACGGTACCTTTCCAAAGTTTACTTCTCGGCATCTTACCAGTAGTCGTAGCAGCTTTTGCTTATCCACTTGGCAATCGCAAAATGATGGACGTTTGTGGCGGTCGGATCGATACATTCCAACGTGTACTTGGCATGACTATTGCATCGATGCCTATATGGATCTTCATGGCAGTATACGCTATGGCAACGATTGGTCTGCCTTCGATGAGCCAGGTGCTACAATCTTTACTAGTCGGTATTAGCTCTGGCGTAATTGCCACTATTCTCTTTTTCATCGCAACTGATCGTGTACGCGAACATCAAGGCAAACTAGCTGCTGTTGAAGCAACACAGTCAACAGAAATCATTTTCGTCATTATCGGCGAAGTATTACTACTTGGCATCGCCTTCCCAGACCCTATTGCACTTGCAGGTCTAGGTGTCATTATCATTGGTATGTTGTTACATAGCTATTACACGATGATGCTCGGAAAAAGAGCGGTAGCAGAAAAACCTGTTTCCTCTCCATAATCTAGATTTGAGAGTCCTATTTGAAAATAGGGCTCTTTTTTATGTTTTAGGGCGATGGAGCGACTTCGAACCAAACTGAAGCGCTTCATACCCTAACTCGAGCGAACCTCCCCTATACTAAATAAATAATAGAAAAAGCGACAAATCGTCTGACTGATTTGTCGCCTTAAGGTATTGCACTTCCTAAATATATGAGGGGGGTTTAGGAGCGCTTATCATGAACTAGCACACTTCTGGAGAAAAGTAGCTAAAGTTCATCCTCTTTACACTAGTTTTGTAATAGAGGATTATTCTTTATACGATAATGATAATCATTATCAATTATAAAGTCAATAACTTATTTGAATATTTTTCAAATTTTTTTTAATCACTATTAAGCTTTGTCTAACGAACGGCGATACTGCCATTGTTTTAATTGGAAATGTAGAAAGCACCCGATGCAATATCCTAAAATTGCTATTGTAGAAGCGACTGCTACCATGATTGTAAAAATATAACCTGCTATATTCCAACTAAGAAGAAAACTAACAAGACCACTAGCTAAACAAAAACTGGCAATACTTGAATTAAACTTTTGCTGACCTGCATCTTCTGGAATATATGACGAAACAGCCTTTCTTAAAAAGACTTTGCCGAAACGAACGATAGGATTAAAGCTGAACAAGACCCCCGACAGATTCGCCACTAATGGAATTGCCAGAAACCAAACAAGCCCTGTCGCCCATGTTATTAAAACACTCAATAAAATTGTCCACTGATTCAGTCGAACAAGGGGCCTTGGAATTGATTGAGGTTGAGCCATTCTAAAACCAACCTTTCTTATAAGTTTAATTAATTTTACTTTATTACATTCTATTTGTGAAGCAAAAAATATTAATTTATAATTGAACGTACGATGAAAAGAAAAGGTGATTTAAATGCCCGCACTAACAATGGATCAAGTACGACAACTAAATTCGTACAGCATATACACAACAGAGCCGAAACGAACGTTATTTACACTGGCAGATATTCATCAAGATTTTTACCACACGGACTTTCTCAACTTAATGATGGGCATCACAGAAGCCGCAACTGAGACAGCGGCCATTTCTCATTTTTCTCGACGCTATGGTATGTTTTTTGCCATGCAATTTCACATGTTAGCCGCGTATGATGAAATTTGGGATGGCAATCCGATTGATATTCGCTTTGATGTGACAAAGGAATTTGATACATTCACCGTAAGCATGTTCGTCAATCCAAATGACTGGCGTTATGTAGATGACGACGAGCGCGAAGCTGTAATCGAGAAAATTTTGTATAAACAAGGCCATCTTGTTATTCAACAATTACGTAAAGTAACGACCATTTCACCTCTCATTTTGTGGGAAAATTTCTTCGGGTATATGCTTTGGCATTATCACATGCTTTTGTCGAACCCGGGACTAGCCGATCAAGCATTTGATGATATCGACATATTAGAAAACCCTAAAGTATGGCAACGTTTTTCCGATAAATCTTGGTTTGCTCAATATACCGGCGAACGCAGCCCATCTGAACTTGTCCATATTCCTGTTCGCAAAAGTTGCTGTTTCTCAAAAGACATTACAGGTCTACTTGCATGTGGCTTCTGCCCATTAAAATAGCAAATAAAAGCCGTACCTTTTCTCGTATTTCACAACTGAAAAGGTACGGCTAATTACTTTATTCTACTATTCTCTTTTGATATTCTACATGCCAAATATCCTCATGCTGCAGTAGTCGAACCCCCAGCCAACCGTCCTTCAACAATTGCTGCTGACGCTCGGTATTTGCCATTGCCACAAGCTGGCTTTCACCTTCAATAACAAACATTTCTTCACGCAGATTCTTCATAAAAACATAACGTAATTTACCTTCATATTTTAATTTCAATGCAACAACGTGCATGCCTTGTGCAAATTTATCTTTCAAACTCGCTATATTAAAAGGCATTACAGTCGCACAAACATAATCGAATTGAGTGCGATCTAATTCTTTCATAATGACATCAGCCAATGTGCGTTGTAAACCATATCCCCGGTATGATGGATGTACTGCAGATATTTCTTGATACATAACGCGCACTAGTGCCTCTTCCGCCAAACCGGCATCTCTTCCTAAATGCTCCTCGTCAATTGGTGGCTCTAGTAATGCGCGAAAAGCAATTAGCTCCTCACCAACAAACGCACCGATCATAACACCATGATTACCAAGCAAGTATTCCAGTTCTTCACCTGATAATGGCTGTAATATTCGCTTGTCCTCAAGAGCGGCAACTACATCATATTGCACACCCTCAATCGCTTCCAAATCCGCTATACTTAAGCGACGTACAGTAAACGTTTTATCTCCTAACGTACCTTCAAAAATTGCCATATTTACAGCCCCTATTTCACAATATCCGAATATTGACACAACTCTGCTATAATTGACTCATCCACGTCTATCCCAAGACCCGCACGTTCGTTTAATTGAATAAATGGCACACTATAGTGGAGATTTCCGATATCTTTTGAGAATTTCAAAGGACCCGTTAATTCCACACTTGTAAATACCTTTTTGGCAAACGCTACGTGGAAACCTGCCGCCGAACCTACAGATGACTCAACCATCGAACCAATTTGGCATTCAATCCCTGCCATTTCTGCCATATGAGCTAGTTTCATGGCCGGATAAATGCCACCGCACTTCATTAATTTAATGTTTACTTTATCGGCAGCACGCTTCACGATAATTTCTCGCATTTCCTTTTCCCCATGCAAGCCTTCGTCAATCATTAAAGGAATCATCGTTTTTGATTTAATCTCCACCATCGCGTCAATATCATCTGCAACTACTGGCTGTTCTAACCAGTCCAAGCCTAAACTTTCTAACTCACGTAATGCCTGCATCGTATTTGCGCTGTTTCTCCAGCCTTGATTGACATCCACACGAATAGCCATATCAGGTCCTACTGCAGCTCGTACTGCTCGAATTCGGGCAACATCTTCTCGCACCTCGGTACCAACCTTCATTTTGAAAGAGCTGTACCCCTGTTTTACACGCTCAGCCGCTTCTTTCGCCATCTTTTCAGGTGTCCCAATACTTAGTACATGCGTAATTGGGAATTTTTCATGATAACGACCGCCAACTAGCTGATAAACAGGCACATCTAATTTCTTCCCAGCAATATCGAAGCAAGCAATATCGAATGCTGCTTTCGCTGCCGGTACACCACGAACAACCGAGTCCATTAGCTCGTGAATTCGCTCAAATTCCATTGGATTTTTACCAATCAAAAGAGGTGCAAGTTTATGCTTTAATACAGCATATGTGGATTCTGGCGTCTCTCCTGTAACATGATCATCAGGAACCGACTCACCCCAGCCAATAATGCCGCATTCTGTCGTCATCTTCACAATAATTGATGGCATCGTTGGATATGTATCGTAGCTCACTATGAATGGTTCAATTAGTGGTAATTCAATCGCAAATATTTCAATTTCTTTAATTTTCATCAAAAATTCCTCGCTTTTCAATTCTAAATTATTTGTAACTGCATTATAGCACTTCATTCAATAAAGACCCTTCTAAAAAACGAAAGGGTCTTCAAATCATCTATATTAAGTTAATTTGCCGCATTGATAAGTGTTCTAGCAAGCACTTTTGCACCTGTTACGAGTGCTTCTTTCTCAAATGTCATATTAGGATGATGTAGGCCTGGTACTAAATTTGCGCCAATTCCTAGCATGGTTGCTTGTAGCTCAGGCTTGTGCACCGTGTAAAAATGGAAGTCATCACTACCTGGCGTCATAATTTGAGGAGCTAAACTGTCTGAACCTAATGCTTCGACAATAGACTTTTCTGCAACTTTCGCAGCCACATCAGATACATCTGCACCTGGAGTCATATCGAGCCAGTGCCATTCCACTTCAACACCAAATTGCGTTTTAATGCAAGCAAACCCACTTTCAATCTTCTTTTTCACTTCTTCTAAAATAGTATTTTTTTGAGCTCTTACATCAATTGAAAATGTTGCTGTTCCCGGAATAATATTGATACTCCCGCCATCTGCAACCATTTTCGTTAGCTTTGCTGAGTAATTTTCAGAAGGATTAATATAAATATTTTTTATCATTTGCTGAATGGCAAATAACACGTCAATCGCATTTTTACCTTGATGTGGTCTTGCACCATGCGCATCAATTCCAATAATTTTCCCTTGTAAGAAAATAGCCGCTCCGTGATGAATTGCAGGTGTTACCTTACCTAATGGTAGTTCTTCCATTGGACGTAAATGGACACCGTATAATTGGGTAACATCTTTTAAAACGCCTCGCTCAATCATTCCAAGTGACCCCCCACCCGCTTCTTCAGCAGGTTGGAATATAAAGCGAATACGTTTCTTAAACTTTTCCTCGCGCACTAAATACAGTGCACCTAGCACCATCGAGATATTCGCATCATGCCCACATGAATGATTTGCCTGTAGCTTGCCATTTACCTCTTGCCACAACGCATCAATATCGGCACGTATAGCAATAACTTCCTCACCCTCACCAATTTCAGCAATAAGTCCTGTACAATCTTCAAATAATTGATACTGTATGTTTAATTCATCTAATATCGATGCAATTTTCTTTGTCGTTTCAAACTCTTTCCAACTGACTTCAGGATACTTATGGAAATGATTAAACCATTGAATGACTGTCTCCTCTAAAGTTGCTGCATTAATCATTACTACACCTCAAAACTCCTTTTTATACTTTTTATTATACATCAAATTGTATCTATATTAACAATATTGCTTTGTTCAAACTGTTTCTTAAATACAAGGTGAATGTTTATCTTTATTCACCAACATTTACTTCACAAGATAAACTAGATATTTTGTCTCATCAGTATCATCTAGGGCTGATTTCCGTTCCGGCTGTGCGCTTTCCGGGGGGCGTCCGATGAGCCGCTTCACTCGCTATGCTCGCTCCAGGGTCTCATTTGGGACGCTAATTCCCCAGGAGTCGCACAACCTACACTTCAATCAACCCACATTATTTAATCAACCCATTACTCAGGCATCTGTCCTATTTATAGCATTGCGCCAATCCTTTTCCTACTACTACAACACACTTCGCAAGTGATTGTTCAATTTTTATTGGTTCTTCTATTTATTATAGTGACTCTTCGTTCCAGGCGGCGACTTCTGCGGGAACAGCACGAGCGGAAAGCCCCGTAGGAACGTTAGAGGAACGAAGCCTAAGTACGCCACATCCATGTGGCAACAGCTTCATGACCAACTTCGTGTTGATCTGAGGAGATTGGAGCCGTGCTTTACGAAACGCGTCCGCCTGGAAAGGAAAGTCACGGGGCCGTAAGGTCACTTGTAAAAAAACTTATATTTTCTTTCAGGTATGTTGATTAGGGAGATGTTGGGACGTTATTTAACGTAAAACTGGTTGTTTCATATTCTACACTTCAGTATGCCACCACATTTTGTTAGTTGATTGTAGCGGAGGGTTGCTCGACTCCTGCGGGATTTGCGAGACAGGTGAGACCCCGCACGAAGCGAAAGAGGAACGAAGCCTAAATTCGCCACATCCATGTGGCAACGGCTTCATGACCAACTTCGTGTTGGCCCGGAGGAGGCTCAACGCTTGCCCCGCGGAAAGCGAGCAGCCCGTAGCGGAAATCAACCCGCTGCTTCAATTATTGACAGTGTAAATTGGAAAATCAACACGCGTGACTTTCTTTAAATAAAAACCAGCACCGATCCCTTTATTGAAAGGATATGCTGGTCAAATATTTTTATAAGGGTTATAAACTAGTGAAAAAACCTTCAGGATATAGTTCATATTGAATATGATCTTTTGGCATATCATGATGCGCCTCTTTTACATTCAATTCCACTTCTTGATCCATCAAATATGTTTCAAATTGCGAGTTTTTTTCATTTATCAACTAGAACACCCTCCATTTAAATTGAATTTTCAGATAATTATACACTACTTTTTTGGTGGAGTGCAATTATTAGTTGCGCTTTATTTACTACCTCTGCTCGAAAAAAATACCGCAACCATTTTGGCTGCGGCAAACTTACATTTGATACACATATTTATCGCTACATCTTACTCAGAAACGAATAAGATATGTCCTGTTTTAAAAGCGCTATTATGCTGTGACCTCTTTTGCATTTCCATCTTGATCGTCACTGCCATTACCGCCATATTTATGTTGTGTTAAGTATTGGATCACTATTAATACGATAAACAGCCCTAAACCTAACCAGTCAGAGAACTTCTCAGGATAAATGAGTAGTAACCCTGTTGCAAGCGCAGCAAGACGTTCAATCCATAGCATCTTACGGTACCAGAAGCCGATAACCCCAGCGCCAATCGCAATCATTCCAGTAATTGCTGTGAATACCACCCAAATAATTTGAGGTATGGTCGTATCAATCATCAATAATGCTGGTGAGAAGATAATCATATACGGAATAATAAACGCTGCAATCGCTAGTTTTGCAGAGTTGACACCGGTTTTAATTGGATCGCCACCGGAAATTCCCGATGCTGCAAAGGCGGCGAGTGCAACTGGCGGTGTAATATCCGCGATAATACCAAAGTAGAATACGAAGAAGTGTGCTGATAATAATACAACAATCGGCACTAATTCTTGTGGTGTGTTTGGTGATAGTAATGCCACGATTGCTGGCGCTGCAATTGTTGAAGTAATAACGTAGTTCGCTGTTGTTGGCGCACCCATTCCTAAAATAAGAGAGGCGATCATAACAAAGAATAGCGTCAATAAAATACTACCACCAGCTAATGCTACTAAACTATTTGCTAGACTTAAGCCTAAACCTGTTTTTACAACGACACCAACAATGATACCTGCACAAGCAGTTGCCGCAACTACACCAAGTGCTGTACGCGCGCCATCTACTAATGCATCAATAATATCCATTGGTTTTAAACGTGTTTCCTTATCGAACATAGAGACAATAATCGCAATAATAATCCCGTAAAGTGCTGCATGCATAACAGGTGTACCTGTTAACATTAAAATAATAATCGCAATGATTGGTGATAATAAATAAATTTTCTTTAATACTACTTTACGGTCAGGCATTTGATCGTCTCGTAAGCCACGTAAACCAACACGCTTTGCTTCAAAGTGCGTCATAATCCAAATACCAGTAAAGTATAACAGTGCTGGGATTGCTGCAGCTTTTGCGATATCCCAATACGTAATGCCGCGACCGATAAATTCTACCATTAGGAAGGCTGCCGCCCCCATAATCGGTGGCATTAACTGACCACCAGTAGAAGCTGCTGCCTCTACTGCACCAGCGAACTCCTTTCGATAGCCCAGCTTTTTCATCATTGGAATTGTATACGAACCTGATGTTACAACGTTCGCTACAGAACTTCCTGAAATCATACCTTGTAGGGCACTAGAAAATACCGCAACTTTTGCTGGGCCACCGATTAACTTACCTGCTAGTGATACTGCTAAGTCGTTAAAGTATTGACCAACCCCTGTTTTCACAAGGAATGCACCAAATAATAAGAAAACGAAAATGAACGTCGCTGATACACTAATTGGTGTACCTAAAATACCATCTGTCGTAAAGTACATTAAATTAACGATACTGTCTAAATCTTGCCCTCTATGCGCCATAAACGCTGGGAAATGTTGCCCGTAAAATGCATAGATTAAGAAAAATCCTGCAATAATCGTAATTGGTAAACCTACTGCACGACGAGCCGCTTCTAAAACTAGAATAATAGCTAGTAAACCAACATAAAAGTCCATTTCTGTAATTGTGCCGTTACGATTAACGAGTTCCTCATAATTTAACGTCCAATATGAACCAACAACAATTGAAAGGAGCGATAATATATAATCGAACCAAGGTATTTTATGCTTTGGTGCTTTTTTACGGAATGGATATAGTAAGAAAATAAGTGCTAGCCCGAATCCTAAGTGAATTGTACGTTGAATTGGCGCTGTAAATTGCCCCTCTATTGCTGTGTATAATTGAAATAGTGAAAACGCTAACAAACCAAAGAAAATAACCTTTTTCATAATACCTGAAACATTACGTACATTCGATTCAATGTCGTATTTTTCAAGAATCGCTTGTTGTTCTTCAGCAGAAATTTGTTCAAACTCTTCAACTTCTACTTGTTTCTCAGAAGGAGATTGTACTGACTTATCATTTTTTAAATTGTCATCTTGCTCTTGGTGTTTTGTCATTTTAATCTAACTCCTTTCCACTGTTCATAAAGTGATACCCTTTTCACTTCAAATAAATAGGATTTACCCCTTTGTAAGTCCTTTTTTAAATCATATTCATCATTCTTATAATCAAATACAAGATCAATATCTAAATCCCCAATGTACATCGTGAAACTATCTAAAACTTTTTTTACATCAAATTTTAGATAATAGCTCCCATTTCTTTGTGTTAATGTTTGACCTTCTTCAGCATATCCTGGCATACCAATTGCTAAGTCTTCGTATTCCATACCAAGCATTTGAATCTTGTTGTCATTTGTTACACGATAATACTCCATGACATCCGACTTATGTATGGAATGTGTATAACGAATTTTAAAATCATCCTTCTCCTCAATCGGTAAATAGTTTAGCTGCGGATTTGTCGTACGTGTTTCAGTAAATGCGAATACCTTTTGAAGAGGAAGAAAAATAGCAATGATCACACCTATACATAAGAGACCTATAACAAAATTCCTCTTTCGCATTACAACTGTTCCCCCACTTTAAAAGCCATTCGCATCTTTACTACTCGAAGCACTCTTTTACATAACTATCATTTGAAAAGGGCTCGAAGCTTTGCGCAACTCGAGCCCCCCTTTGACAATTATTTATTTACTTCATCGAAATACTTTTGAGCACCTGGGTGAATATCAATACTGATACCAGTTAAACCAGTCTCAGCTTTAATAAGGCGACCTTTGTCATGAGAAATTTTGTCAGTATTATCATAAATAGCTTTTGTCATTTTGTATACAACATCTTCTGGAAGATCTTTTCTCACAGCAAGCATTGCAAGAACAGAAACTGTCTCTACATCATTTGCAATACCGTAAGTCCCTTTAGGAATTGTCTCTTTAGCATAGTAAGAGTATTTCGCGATTAGTTCATCCGCTTTACCAGCATCCATACCAATAATGTTAACTTTTTTAGTAGCATTTAATGCTTCTACAGCAGCTGTTGGCGTACCAGCAGTGATGAATGCAGCATCAATTTGTCCAGCTTGTAAACCATCAGCAGATTCACCAAAGTCTAAGTTTTGTGCTTTAATGTCATCCATTGTTAAGCCATGGATTTCAAGTAATTGCTCAGCGTTTGCGTAAGTACCAGAACCTGGTGCACCTACAGAAACTTTCTTACCTTTTAAATCAGCATATGTTTTAATGCCTGAAGCTTCAGTTGTTACTAATTGAACTGTTTCTGGGTAAAGTGCACCTAGAGCAGCAATTGTATCAATTTTTTTATCTTTAAACATCATTGTACCTTCAGTTGCATAGAAAGCGATATCCGTTTGTACGAAAGCGATTTCACCATCACCCGCTTGTAAAGCTGTCATGTTAGCAGCAGATGCTTGAGAAACTTCAGCAGCCGTTTTAATGCCTGTTTCAGTCGAAATCATTTCAGCAAATGTACCACCAAGTGCATAGTAAGTACCTTGTGTTCCACCTGTTAGTAAACCTAGGAATTTTGGCTCCGCAGTTTCAGTTTCTTTACTACCTTCTTTATCTTTCCCTGTGTCGCCTGTTTTGCTTCCCCCATTATCAGTGCCGCATGCCGCTAAAATTAGCATTGCAATAGCACTTAATAGCATTAATAATCTGAATGGTTTTTTCTTCATATTAATTCCCCCCTTGGATTTTAAACTACAATCTCTTTAAAATTATCAAACTCAGTATATTTTTGTCAACATAAATCCTTCAAAATTCAGACTTTTGTAATTATACCAACTAATCTAAAATCTGAATTCAAGCTATATTCTAGCAAAAATAATTGCTATTTAACTAGATGACACGTTACTTCGAGATATTATTACAAAATAGCGTTGTGAATCCTTTTAATACATAAAAAAAATGCCTCAAAGTTAATTTGAGACACCGTTATTTTCCGTTTATAATGACTCCACATGCAATGCGATTACCAGAATTACCCGATGGATCTGTCAAATAATCATCTTGTGATTGATGAATGACGAGCGCACTTCCATCATCATCCATTATTGTGTTCCCCCTTCCTTTTTTCAATGTCAAACCTTCCGCGACAAAGGATAACTCTACAATACCATCAGAACCTACTTCTATATTTGGTAAATCTCCTAGATGATAACCTTTTGGATTTAATTTTCCATGCTGTTTTTTTGTCGGATTAAAATGGGCGCCTGCTGATTCAAAATTAGGAGGTTCACATTTTGCTACTTCGTGTATGTGAATACCATGTGTTCCAGCTGGTAATCCCTTTAAATCCAGTGTCAATAATACACCTTTATCTTGCTCCTCAAAGCTCGCTGTACCATAACCTTCATTTTTACTCCCAATTACATTTGCTGTTGCTTTTAATGTATTATTTGTCGTTACAGGTACTTTCGAGGCTTCCTTTTCAAATAGGCTACACCCTGTAGAGACTACAAGAATAACTACCAGTAAAAAGCTCGCTTTTTTCAATAAAACCCCTCCTCATACTAGGGAGAATGCCCATTCTGAGGAGAGTTTATTCACTCTAAAGAGTAGTCAAATACAACTTTTAGATTGAACGCAAGTATGAAAAAAGCGCATTCGCACTCAACTACTTTCTTAAAAAAAGTTACACATATGGCTAAGCAATCGGTCTTTAATGAAAGATTTTATCCTGTTCGAATCGAAGTTTATCACGCAGGAAATTACTTTTATCACGCACAAAACACGTTTTATCCACATCCAGGTCTCATATTATACATTTGACACTCTTTTCGACAAAACTATATAGTTATACGTTCTTATAAAAAAAGGTCATCTCGACGTTAGCATTCTACGTCGAGATGACTCTATCCTTATTAATTATTTCGATACTGTTTCTTTACCGTCTGCGTCAATTGTGTATTGATGTTCTCTTGCAGCCTCTTCGATTTCATAAAATGCCCAGTGTGTTTTTTGTACATCTTTAAACGTCGAATGATTCTCAACATTTAGTGGTCCTCTTTTGAATAGGCGGTTCAGTACTTTAACAGCTTGAGCTCTTGTTAATTTCTTCTCTGGCTTAAACGTATTATCCTCATAACCCGTCATAATACTAGCTGATTTCATGAACATGATAGCCTCTAATGCGTGATGATTCGCAGCTACATCTGTATATACTTTATCGCTTGGATTATCGAGTGCAGCACAACTATCAAATGCTTTAGAATCACTTTCACAAGATTGTTTAATCCAACGGTATGCAATCGTTGCCATCTGTGAACGTGTAATTGATCCTGCTGGTTTGAATTGATTATTTAAATCCCCCATCATGATCCCTGCACGCTTCACTTTCATAATATCTTCATATGTCCTATGATTCTTTGCAACATCGATATAGTCCTCTATAGTGCTTGGAGAGCTATCTGACGGTAGGTTGCGCGACAGCATTGCCGCCATTTGTGAACGTGTCACAAATGCATTGGGACGGAATGTGTCATCTTCGTAACCTTTAATGTACGGCGAATGCGATAAAGGCTCTTTACTTGCAAGATACTCTTTCCATCCATCCATGTACAGCATTGTAAATGTACTAAATTTCGTTACCTTAAATTCTAGTCCCTCTACCCCGTTACTTACAATTACTTTCCCTTGAATTAACTCTTTCGTACCATCGCTATGTTCTATGAACACCCCTAGGTTCTCAAGGATTTTTTGTCGTTCTACCGGATCTGTTGGCAAGCTATCCTTTAATGGGAAGAAAAGTGTTACTTCTTTGCCTTGTAAATTCGTTTCAATTTGCATTGGACGTCCCACTACTTGTACTGCTTGTCCATTTGTCACTTGTTGAATTAACGCTTCTTCTTTTGCACGATTTTCAATTTCTTGGCGTTTTTCTTCCGTTTTAATCGGCACTACGCGGAAGTATAAGTCACCTGTGAAATTTTTAAGAGAGGTTTTAGATATTGAGATAACTCCGTTTGCTGTCACAATTTCTAAATTGATTTCTCCCTTTTTTAATTCCTCTAAAGACGCTTTTGGGATTTCGACATATGTTTCAGCTACTTTGTCCTTCGTATCTGGAATGACAATACGGGCTGTATCCATTCCCCGTTCCTTCAATTGTCTAACAGTCTCTTTAACAACATTGTCTTGCAATCTAATATTATCTTTAACTGTACCATCTAGTCCTGTTGTACGTGTAATGGACGTTTGCATTAAATTTGAACCGTCCCCGGCATCGACATCGACTTCGATCTCTTCCGAATTTGATGTTGGTGGGGGATATGAACCGCCTCCGCCTCCACCACCTGATGAAGCGTATTTTGGCACTGTGATATTCACAATTAATCCCGCGTTATACCCGTGTTTAGCTGCATATCGCACTTGATAGGTACCCGCTGAAAGATTACTGATTTCTGAACCAGTTACAGATGTCCACTTCGAATCTGCTATCAATTTATATTCCATCAGATTAGTTGTTCCGACAATCTTCCCATCATTTCCAGCAGAAGTGGTTGGTGCAACGCCAGTTAACCCTGTTGGTGCTAATTGATTGGCCAATGGTGTTATCGGTGTTGTATCCGTTGATTCTATACTGCTTCCCACTGCATTTATTGCCACGACTTTGAACGTATAAGCCGTTCCATTTGTTAGGCCTGTTACTGTAATCGGACTTGTTGTTCCTGTTGTATTCAGCGCTGTTTGCTCTACTCCACCTTTATACACTTTGACCTCGTAGCCTGTTATTGCACTTCCTCCATTGCTAGTTGGTGCTGTGAAGTTTACTGTTGCTTGGTTATCTCCCGCAGTTGCACTAACATTTGTTGGTGCATCGGGCTTTGTTACAGGTGTCACTGCGTTTGATGCAGCTGATTCTGCACTATCTCCTACTGCATTTGTTGCCACTACTTTGAACGTATAAGCGGTTCCATTTGTTAAGCCTGTTACTTTGATTGGACTTGTCGTTCCTGTTGTATTCAGCGAAGCTTGCTCTAATCCACCTTTATACACTTTGACCTTGTAACCTGTGACTGGACTTCCTCCATCGCTAGTTGGTGCTGTGAAGTCTACTATCGCTTGACCCTCTCCTGCAGTCGCGCTACCTATTACTGGAGTGCCTGGTACAGTTGGAGCACCCCTTGTCACTGTTATTGTATATAGTTTTATTGTTGTTCCATCTTCCGCATTCACGACAACAAAAATGGTATTACTCCCAACATTTAAGGTGATATTGCTGCTTGCTTGACCATTTGCTACAGAAACACCGTTCACTTTAACAGTCGCCTTACTATCAGCTAATGTCGGCGTAATATTTATGCTCGACACATTATTAGCAACATTTGCTGTATAGCTTACAGTACTTGATGAAAAGCCAGGGCTAAGTGTACCTGATGATAGCACTAGCTTACTTAAGTTTGCATCAGTGCTTTTCGGTACTGTGATTAAACCAAAATCTTCACTTGTCCCCGTTAAGCTACTAATTGTTTTCAAGTTATTGTGCAACATCACTAACAAGAAATTACCTTTGTCATCAACAGTAAAAGTAGTTTCATCTAACTGTTGGTCTTTAGGCAACGTCGGTAACACTGTTTTATTACCACGAACCCAACCACTTCCGTCGTTAACCATTGCAAAGAAATGATAATCTGACCAGTCAGCTGCTACTGATTTCATTAGCAAGTACTCTTTTGATCCTACTGTAGATATGCCAATAGGATACGTTTCTCGTTGACCATCATGAAGCACTTCTTCCTTAATCCAAGCACCTGATATCTTTGAATAGACAAACGAAGTAGTTTCTACCTCCCAAATACCATCTACTTGCCTTTCTATTAATGCATTAAAAGGAATTGATATTTTACCTGTCTCATCAATTACAAAAGGAAAATATCTATATTGTTTTTTATCTGCAACAGCATCTATTAATTTTTGTGCTGTTGGAAAACTCGTTGCAGCAGCTGCTTTGCTTGTATAGTAATAGTTTCCATAGTAATCGTTTTGATTATCTTCTCTTACGTATGTGACATGAACAACATCACTAGCATCAATTTCTATTTGTGGGTCATGTATTTCATCAATTCCAATAGTGCCATTCCCAACAACTAATGTACTTGCATTCCATACACCAGTCACATTCGTTGCATATTTTGCAGCATATAGCCTTGGTTCATTTGAATCTGTATATTTGTAAACGATGTGTACTTTTCCTTTAGAGTCTACAGCAATTGAAGGGTCATCGTAATTTTTCCAACCTCTCGAATCACTAGATTCCTCAATTATGCTAAAGGTCCAATTCACTCCATCAAAAACGCCATATTTAATGCCCCTGTGACTATTAATCGTTGTATCATACACTTTATCATGCTTAAACACCAAGTGTAACTTACCCGACTTATCAACAACTAAATCTAGGTCATCACTAAAACTTGTATCGCCAGTAATACTCGTTGTCACACTTGTTAGATAATCCCACTTGCTACCATTCCATTTTTTAATAGCAATTTCAGTATTACTTACCTTATGGGTAAGATATATTTCCCCTTTAGGTCCCGTAGCTAATGTGTTCCAAGCCCAAGTATTTTGAGAATAGGTATGAATTTCTTGCTCTTTAACTTCTGCTTTTGATTGGGGAATAAATACTGAGTTTACAATCAACATTATCACTACTAACAATCCTACTATTTTTTTAATTAGCACCTGCATATTATCTCTCCTTAAGTTTTATTTTTTTGAAAGTTTCATCAAGCTTTTATTAATTTCGTATACTTTACGCTCCTTCATCTATCAATCACTAAATCATTTATAGCCTCATTTTTATCATTTATTCAGTCACAAGTACTAACTATAACTCAAAATTTTTAAAACTCTACTATCAAAATTCACTACTCTTAATTTATTTTAATAGCCAAAGGTTAAAATTAGGTTAAACTTTTCAAAAAAATATTTTTTTATTAACTTTTTATTCATATTTCGGTCGTTTTTCCGATTTTAAAAGGATTTTTTTTATTATGTGCCCCAAAATTAGAAATACCACGTCCCCTAAAAGACGTGGTATTTCTAATTATTCCTAAATCAAGGTATTATTCGCTCACTTACTATTTATCCCTTAATAAATTTCACAATCTTCTCTGTCAATCCTGGTGCTAGCGGCAAATCAGGGTTCACATATGTCGCCATATTCGCAGTCTGGTCTTGTGGTGCTTCTTTTAAAACATGATTCATCTTGTCAATTAGCGCCAATTCCGCTTCTGCATTTGCGGCTTTTAATGCATGAGCATCTTCAATTTTCACCTGTAGGTCTGTTGTTCCTTGCACAATCAACGTCGGCATTTCTAATGTTGCTATTGCTTCTACAGGATTAAGTGCTAACCACGAAATCATATACGGCTGCACAGATGGTCTATATAGGCTGTTTAAAGCTGGGCTCACTTGATTGACTAATTTCCCTTCTTTTAATTGCGCTAAAATATCATCTGATTCCTTCTGCAGCGTTGGTGGCAATTGACCCTTCAACTGCTCTTTCAACACTTCATCTATCGGACGACCTGCACCTGCTAATGAAATAAATGAATCGGTTTGTGCCTTTTTAGCCGCATACATGCCAATAAGCGACCCTTCACTATGACCTATTACGCCCACTTTCGAGAAACGCTCATCCTTTTTCATCGCTTCAATAATTGCCGTAGCATCATTTATATACGAATCAAACGTCAAAGCAATCTCTGACGGGGCAAGGGCCATGTTTTCACCGATGCCTCTTTTATCATAGCGGAGCGTTGCGATGCCTTCTTGTGCTAGTTCCTCTGCTAATAATTTATAACTATTATTTTTACCACTTGCACCTACTGTGTTACCATCACGATCAGTTGGTCCTGAACCCGCAATAATAATCATTAAAGGATGAGGTCCTTCGTCTTCAGGTAGTTGTAGATATGTCTTTAAAACACCATTTTCAACAGGTATATCCGTTGTCGTTTCATCCTCTACATCCTCTATCTCACCACGGTTTAAATAAAACGGGTAATCCACGACACCTTCTGTATATGTCCCTTCAATTCGTTCCCCATCTAACTTCCCGTTAAAAATGATTTCTTTACTGTCTATTAATAACTTCGCCTCGAAAACATCTCCATCATACTTAACCGATAAAAACGGTATGTCTTTAGCATTTTGAGCTGGCACACTTAGCGAGCCCGAGCTCTCTGCTAATTTCAATTCAAACGCAAGTTGCTCATTAGGAATTTGTAATTCACCTTGCCAATTGCCTATAAAACCGTTGCTGTCATCTGCCTTTTCCTTATCTTTTTCATCATTGCAGCCGACAAGTACTACAGCCAAACAACTAAGTATAAGTAACCACCAACTTTTTTTCATTTAGCTCACTCCTATATATAGAATATATTTTATGTATACCCCTTTATCGTCAAATTAATGAGGCTATTCAATAGAAAAGACACACGATGATTCATTTGTCGTGTGTCTTTTTAAGGAATTTGAATGTTTTTTACCATAGTATAGGTTTTACAACCATAAACCATAGCATAAGTAATAATAGAATAATGTATACCCAAACTTTGCGATGTAACAAGCTTGTAAATTGTTGCTGATTGTAAGCTGGCGTATTAAACGTACTAATTGTCGGCTTAAAGGCACGGGCCAAAAAGACAACAGATGCGAGCATTAGAAGGATTGTCAGCACAACCCATGAAGTCGTCCAAGGATAGCCACCAAGCCACATTAATAATATTCCCGAAGGCACAACAACATGACCTGCATGCTTCACAACGGTAATTCCCGCTTGGAACGCTTGAAGAAATGCTGTCATTTCCGAATGTTGTGCAGTCCGCATTTTTTTTAATATCGGCAGCAAAACAAACAATGGCCCAATCGACAATACGGCACTTAAAATATGTATATATAAAAGACCTGCATAAATTGACATTATATTCACACTCCTAATTCGTGCAATCCGCCCTATTATAGCATGTGACCTCACTTATTCTCGTCTTGAATTGTGAACCCTTTGTAAACTGATAGTGAATCATTGTTAAGTTGTTTGAATTCATCACAAAACGGGTATTTTTTGTAGTAAGGTGCAAGTGTACTAATTAAAAAGGAGTGATTCTTATAGGTATTCACCAATTTTTCACAAGTCTCAATGATTTAGAGCGTATTATTCGTTGCCCTGGTCGTTTTAAGTTTGAAGAACATAATGTCGCAGCACATTCGTGGAAAGTTTCTCAGTACGCCATGTTTTTCGCTACACTTGAAGAAATGAACGGCGCTGCTATCAACTGGAAGTCTTTGTACGAAAAAACAATTAATCACGATTTTGCAGAGGTTTTCATCGGTGACATTAAAACACCCGTAAAACACGCAAGTCCTGAATTAAAACAGATGCTTGCTCATGTAGAAGATAAAATGATGGAAAAGTTTATTGTCAATGAAATTCCAGAAGCTTTCCAACAAGTATTTTTCGAGCGCATGAAAGAGGGAAAAGATCAAACAATCGAAGGTCGTTTACTGGAATTTTCCGATAAGCTCGACCAATTTTACGAAGCTTTCGCCGAGCTCAAACGGGGTAATACAGACTTAGAATTTGTCTATATGTATCAATCCGCACTAAAAAAACTACTCGCCATTCCTCTTGAAGCAACCGTTTCTTATTTCCGCGATGAAATATTAACGGATGCCGTTAAAGAAAAAACACATATTGATATTCAAAAGCTTACAAACGAAATACTTCATTTAAATGCATAATGGAGCCTGTCCGAGTTTTCCGAACGAATGAGCGGAAGGCTTTTTTTTGTGAGTAGCTATATGTTTTCATTACATACTTTTTTGAACTGGAGCGACCTTCACACTTTCTCGCGCGACTTAGCACCTCAAAATTTTCCCCAAAATTAAAAAGAGCCCGATATTGCAACGTGGCTCTTTTCGAATAAACATTATGCTTTTTTCACGAATTCTGATTTTAATTTCATCGCACCAAAACCGTCAATTTTACAATCAATATTGTGATCGCCTTCTACAAGACGAATACTTTTTACTTTTGTACCGATTTTTAACGTCGATGAACTACCTTTTACTTTTAAATCCTTAATAACCGTCACTGCATCGCCATCAGCTAAAAGATTACCATTTACATCTTTAACAACCAACACTTCTGACTCTTGCTCAGCTGCATCTGCACTCCATTCGTGTGCACATTCTGGACATACAAACTGATTGCCGTCCTCATACGTATATTCTGAATTACATTTTGGACAATTTGGATATGCTGCCATTTTCGCTTCCTCCTATTTACTTCGTTATTAATATAAGTACAATATCTGCTACCATTTTCACATACAACTCATACTTTCGCAAAGATTGTTCGTATTTTCCGTTCGTATTTGTGAAAAGTGTATGAAAACACTTACCATAAAGATACATCCCATCAAGTAGAACCCCACAATTTCCAACCTTCGCCCATTGACTTTTTTTCTAAAAGTGACTTACTTGCAACTTCAAAAAACATGCCGTATTATATGTTTAAAGGCTGCATTGTACGTATAATATTAAGTTTTAACCTTTAAGCTGTAAAAGGGAGTTTTACTATTGAAGTTGGAATGACGGGCCTCACACTACGGTGCATGAGGATATACAGGATAGCTTCTGCGAACACCCACTTTGAGGAGTGGTGGTTTAAAACTTTCTATAAGACATACGGCATACGCGGCTTTTAACTTTAACACTAGAGCCACTTGGCTTTAAGCTACTCACCTTCCTTAATTGGAGGGTGAGTTTTTTTATACAATTTTCTATCGTGTGCAAAATTTTAAAACAAAGCATTAAAAAGCAAAAAATGCCCTCAAATTGAGTAGCTTCTTTGCTTTTCATCTTAATTACTTTAGTAAACCTTTTAATCCTTGGATTTCAATAATCACTTTATCCGCATCAGAACTTTGATTCATGTAATAATTGATTACGCAAAAAATTGAAGGCACAATAAAATAAAATAGAATAAGCATAATATTTGTAAATAAGTATTTCTTTTTGAATGCGTATTCCTTTATAGTTCCCCATTTAAAGCCTTCAATATTAAGGTTATATAAATCCGTTGTGGCATCCTGATCCTCTACTCGCAGTTTAATTCTATTATTATATAACGCCCTATACTCCCTTTCAAATACATAGAACTGCAAATTCACAATGTAAAAGCAGAAACCTAAAGCTAATAACACACCACCATAAATCAATGTATTATTAATTTTCAGGGCTATCGAAACTGTAACAAGTGAAACAAACCAACCTTTTATGATGAAGGAGTTTTGAGCCATTCTTGTAATGCATGCTTGAATCATATCTAATTCTTTGTGAATTACTTCTGTACTTATTTCACTCACATCATTTTGCAACTTCGTTCTCTCGCTTTGCCATTTTATATAGTCGATCTAAATTTTCTTGAGCAACCAATCCCTTTTCCTTTTGTTTATTGTGCATACGGCAAGCTTCCAACGCACTTAGATGATTATCATGTAAAGGTATTAAGGCTTCTAATGGAGTTGAAACATCATGCCATATTTGCCAGTTTTCTGAAAGGACAATATCCCCATCCCTTGTATTAAACTGACTTTTATACACATCCCACAATCGTTTAGGCGTTTTTATGCGTAAATAATTCATTAAGTTAAGTTCTGAATAAATCCAAGGTGAGTATGTACCCTTTTCTACTGTTTCTGCAACAGATTGAATTGAATTTGGTGTTTCTACAAAAATTACACATTCAGTTGAATCTAATGTCTCTAAAAGAGCCGTATTTAACATTAGGTGTACATGGCTAGTTGAATAATTTCTCTTATCATAATCATACTTAGCAGGGCCATTAGATAGACAATGTCTTTCATCAATCAATGCCAATAAATCATTTGCATACCCCCACACTGTCGAGTCAATAAAGCTCTTAATATGGAATCTGTCATATAAGAATCCAGCTAAAGCTATAATAGTTTTCTCATCCTTATGAGAGTGTGAAAGAAACACATCTGCCTCGATTTTAGGGAACCATTTATCTTTCATTTCCCTACCGTTAAGCGTATCCTCATTCATATAAAAATCCTTTAGTGAATCTTCAATTTCGATTTTTTGGGCATCATAAATCTTCTTCCCGACTCCAAAAAAATAATCCATTGTATCTCTGAAATATGTATTCAAATCGCCGTTATATTGATAAGCTCGATAAATGATAATCATCCCCATTTTTAAAATATTTAGTAATAGTAAATATACCCATTGGAATATTTTTTCACAAGTATTAGGGGTCAACTCTAACTATAAAAATAAGCTTGGCGAGCGTGTGTATAGGAATGAGTGGGTGGGAAGCGGGGCTAATGTAGCTCTCGCTTTTTTTGTTGTAGCATTAAATAGCTTAGTAAATAGCGGTACACAATGCAACCAACCTCGAAATTCAAGGTTGGTTAACGGAACAGAAATCTTCGTTTTCGCACAATTAACCGAACTTTAAAACAAAAAACACTCCTCATTAAAGAGAAGTGAATGGTCGGAATCAAGTCTCCTAAGGGCTTCCATTCTACTCCGGCTACTATCAACTTTGACCCTGCCTTAGTTCATTGTTGTATAATGTCACGCTCAAATTCAGCAAATACCGCTAACATCCCAAACATAGCCTTGCCAGTAGGTGTTGACGTATCGGCTGCTTCCACAGTACTAAGTTAGGAAAAACAAATTGAATCAAAAAGAAAGAAGCCCTTCAGTAAACGAAAAAAGGGCTTTCTTCAAGTGCTTGTAACAGAACCTTAATTTCCGCTAGATTCCACGGAAATTAAAACAGCTTTTTTACTTTTGAAAATTTCGTACTCAAAAAAATACTCTTTGTTTTCTTCAAAAGTAAAATCATTAGTGGGAGGAATAACTATTTCTGTAGTTTTTCCTCCCCAATTTTCTATGACGATTGAATCCTTATTTACTTCATTAACAATTGCAAACTCCGCTACTATAGTATTGCTACAACCAAACAAGAAAATAGCAGAAATAATTAGTAATAGTATATTTTTCAAAAGCTCCACCTACCTCAATTTTGCTTGAAATACCAAAGGTTTCATAATGTGAAGAGTGTACATTAATTACATTCTTAGATAGTATCTTCTCTTTATTATCACAATAAACTAATAGCTAGAAAATAGAAATAAGCAACAATGTATATAAAAATATTTCTCCTGGCAAGAGCGTGGCTAGTACATCGTAAAACCAAGCATAACCAAAGCGGTAGGTACGACGAGATAAGTAAATATACAACTTAACGGATTAAAGTAAGCGCCAAATATAAAAAGCCCGCAACCAATTCATGGCTACGGGCTTTTTATTATCTTGTATACGTTAATACTGCGTTTTTCTTAAAGCATTGTAATGCTTGTGTTGCTTCACTTTTATTTGTGTATTCAAAAATACGAATATCCTTTTGTTCAAATACTGTAATAACCCACATTTTAAAATCCCCCATCATTTTGTTTTTGTAATATAACAACCACATTAAATGTGATACTTATGCCGAACTGTTTTATAACAACTTCTTACTTGATACCTATTCTACTCTGATTTTTCCAAAAAGATAGTTATATGTGATACTCTTCACAAACTGTTCAAATTCAAAACGCTTTCATTGAACAATTTGTGAAGATTCGCGAATTTGAGGGATATATTATCGGGGTATGATCATTTCAGCATAAAAAAAGAACCGAAATAATTCGATTCAAAATTTTTCAAGACAATGTTATAGCAAGCTCCTTACAAAACGCTGCAATCTTGTTACGCTCGTCCTTTGAGAATGCCTCGTACTCGACCTTCTGCTGTACTGACAATTCTTCCAGTTCCTCATATCTTACTTTTCGTGTCACAACGATGCCATCGACTTCAATAGCCGCACCGTTTGCAGCCGTAATATCTATAAAGGCACGGGCCTGCTCCTCATCTTCTATAAAAGAGCATTCACAATCCCGGTTAGCTACAAATTGCTCACCTACTTGGATAAGATAATAAATATAATCGGATTTTCGCTCCACTGCCTGTCCTCCCCACGCTAAAATGCAAAGTTCTTCAATAATAGCATGAGGAGTGCGTATACTGCTAGCAGTATAGAATTTAAAGCTAATTTATTTTCCACAGCATTTTTTATACTTCTTGCCACTACCGCAAGTACATGGATCGTTTCGTCCTACTTTACCACCATCTATTACTTGAAACGGTGTATTTGGCAATGGTTTTAAATAGTGTTTTTCCATTTGGAATAATTCGTCGGGTGTATGTCCGCGATTTTCCCATAAACGTGTTGTGTTCGCACACTCTGAGATTATTTGTACATAATTATTCATTTGCTTAACGTCTTCGCATATATATCGGTTAAAAAACGCCTGTATAATTAATTTCAAATCCACTTGCACACTTTGTAATTGCTCAATAAGTTCGTCCATCACCTTTGGAACTTGAAGCATGCTACCACCGTAGAAATCTTTCGCAATCATCTCTTCCAGCTTTTGCTGCACCGCCGTTTTTTCATAATAACCTTTTTGTGCGTAGCGTAGAAGCTCTACCTTTTCCGGAATATAAAATGGTTTTCCCATGATGCCCGACATAAATTTCCCGACATCCTCGATAATTTCAATAGCGCCATGGATGGTTACACGTTCATTAGCAAATATTTTCCGGTCCTTGAGTTGTTGGTTATACA
>JAVWKG010000009.1:26476-48062 GCA_036638655.1 Lysinibacillus sp.
CATAGGATCTGCGAAAATGGCACGTAACTCCTTACTCGTTAATTGCCGTTCATTTTGACTATTATAGATTTTCAAAAATTGCGAATGCTGAATAATGCCATACAAATTTGCACAAGCAGCGACATATTTCATCACAAGTTCACGGTCTGGTATCAACTCAATGTCTACAACATCCGAACGACGATACTTATTAGAAAGTACATAATAATTATCATGTTCGATGTGCTGCCACTCAGTCTTTTGATATTTTACATACTTAAGTCTTTCATTTACTTCATCAATATCAAATGGTAAGTAGCGCTGACTTTCAGCCCAACTATACTGCTGTAAATAATCAGGATGAGTTGGATCATGATAAACTTGCAAAAATTCTTCGTAACCAGGTGGTCCGCCAACATCCTCAGGTGGTGCTATACCTGCACCAGTTAACACAGTCGGATACCCAAAATAATAATCTTCGACAATCGACTCTAATTCTAAATCTATCATCCAACTATCACCAAAATCATACTCATACAAAATTTTACCGTTCTTTTCTAGATACGTATCGATTTTCATGCGTATCGGAGATTTAACTTGTCTCCCTACATACGTACTCCCCTTATACTCCGCTAAAATGAATTCATTATTTGTAATATAATAATTATCCACTTCAAAAGCATATGAATGATATGGCTCATCTGCACTTTGGAAATTAGTCACATGCTGAATCGTTTCGTGTAATCGATTAAATGTTGCACCTGCTGGCATTACAATTCGTCGACAAATAACAGGTTCAATGTACTGAAATGTTATTTTAATAATATATGCCTTCATAATCCACCTACATTTCCCTTTTATTTCAATTTAAACTGTTTTCCCGTCCACTTCAAATACAACCTCTCTGCAGCTAACTTACACATCGCCATCAATTCAATCTTTTTAAATTCCGTCGATAATAGTGAGAAGAGGGAGGTGTTTACATGGATATTAACTCTATTATGTCATCACAGCTTATGGAACTACAACAAACAGTTCAAATGAGTGTGATGCAAAATGCTCTAAACTTGAATGCCTCTGCTGCAGTCGAATTGCTCGAAGAAATGCCACAGCCACAAGCCGCACACCCTTACAAAGGGGCAGCCGTTGATATTTCAATTTAAGGCGTAATATCGTCACTGTGTAATTTTAGGCACTTTTTATTCATTATTGAATAAGAAGTGCCTTATTTAATGAACAAATTTCTTTAAGGCCTTTAAATTTCTACTTATTCATTCTTACTCTATAATGGACGTAGAGATTATTACTACAATTGGAAGTTGGTGTCCTTTTTGATACGTGTAATTTTAGTAGATGACGAGCCACTATCGTTATTAAGAATGGAAAGAATATTAAATGAATTCAACACGATAGAAGTTGTGAAATCCTTCTTAAACACAACAGAACTACTGAATGAGAGACAGTCACTGGATTTCCAAGTGGCTTTTTTAGACATAGAAATGCCAGGATTGAATGGTCTGGAGTTGGCCGAAACATTAAAATTATGGAACCCAAATATATATATTGTTTTTGTCACAGCTTATCGAGATTATGCTGTACAAGCATTTGATGTACAGTCAATCGATTATTTGCTAAAACCAATTTCTAAATCACGTTTGGCAATAACTGTTGACAGAATCACAGAGAGAATCCAACTCGAACATAGAAACCTGCCTAGTTCCCCACCTATTGCTCCATCATTAAAAATAAAGTGTTTCGGTGGATTTACAGTGTATCACAACGATAAAATCATCAACTGGCGCACTGTAAAAACAAAAGAATTATTCGCTTTTCTTTTCTCAAATCTATACAACCAAGTACATCGAGATACGATTCTCAACACGATATGGGCGGAGACCGAGCACCAAAAAGCCAGAGTTCAATTACATACGACTATCTCCTATTTACGTACAATACTTAACTCTATTGGCTATGACAATGTTGTGAGATATGCAAACGGAAGCTACATTTTACAACTGGAAGACTTTGAATCAGATGTCTTGGTGTTAGAACAATTACTACAAAGTATTAAGGAACATGATGAACTCAATATGGATAAGGTTGAGTCCTTTATTCAAGAATATAGCGGAAGTTATATGGATAATATGGATTATTCTTGGGTTGCTATTAAAGCGAGTTTCTTCAACAATCAATTCGCCATTTTGCTGGATTATCTCGTTGTTAAATATTCTGCTACCCGTGACCTTAAAAAACGGGAAGAAACGCTATTATTAACATTACAACTTAATCCATATTCCGATCAAACTTTACAGAAACTCATGCAGCATTACATCGAGGCAGATAACCGTACTGAAGCAGTAAAAGTTTTTCTCGTATTTCAAAAAAATCTCCTTACTGATCTTGGTATCTTGCCAGATTTAGAGACAATGGCACTTTTTAAAAGTATCATGCATGAATAATGCATTTTTTAAGCTGTCTCACAGGTTTCTCCTACGAGACAGCGCATTTATTCCCTCTTGAATATTGTTAAAAATGTTTTTCAGCTATGCGCACACCGTTTCTTCCTGATTGCTTCGCCTTATATAAAGCTTCATCAGCAACCCCAATTAACTGTTCAGGAGTTTTCGCCATTGTAGGGAAAGCAGCAATGCCTGCTGAGAAGGTAACAGCTCGAATACTGGAATTATATGTGGATGCTTGTTTTACGCGCAATTCCTCTGTAATTTCAAGTGCCTCTTCTATAGTTTTATTAGGTAAAAGAATAAGAAATTCTTCTCCACCAAAACGACCGCAAGTAGCATTCTTATCAACTACACTCTGCATGTTTTTGGCAAAACTTTTCAGCACTTCATCCCCAACGGTATGGCCGTACGTGTCGTTAATACTTTTAAAATAGTCTAAATCTAGAAAAATTAACGTGTGTGAAACTTCCTTCATAACATAATCATTTAAAACCTCGTTTATTATTCTGCGATTTGTAATTCCCGTTAATGGATCTATCATCGATTGTTGCTTTAAATTAGCAACCCTATTTTGTATAAACGATGCGTTATTCAGGAGTGCATTTTTCAAATAATGTGTTTCAAAATACCACCCATTTACTTTTTTCAAATGTTGGACTTTTTTCTCCACTAAACCCTCCTCTATAGAAGTAGCAAGTTGCTGAATTGACTGCGCAATTTTTACTGCCCACCATATAACGATCAAAAAAACTACTAACAAAAATGGCAACAAGGGGACAATTGCTCCTTTTATGACAGCGGCTTTTGGAACTAGCTCTTTTTCTAACGGTCGTTGCACGATCAGTGCCCACTCTGTTAAAGGTACGACACTACGGCTAACTAGTACGGTTTTTCCATCTCGCTTCACTACTTGAACATTATCACTTTTCCAGTCCATTCTCTGATGAGAGGTTTGACCTAAAATAACTAGTCCATCCGAATCTACAAGTGAAATAGACACATCTTCATCAAAATGGTCTCCTAAAATTAATTGGAAAATAGTATGTTCCGTTAAATAAATAGTTCCACCTATAAAGCCAATATATTCATTTTCCTCAGAGTATATCGGATGGGACATAAAAATCGCCTGCTGACCCCCGCTTACTTGAAAGGGATTTGAAATTTCCGGACCCCGTTTAGCTGTTGAGATAATCCCCTTAATAGATTCTTCTTGAAGTTCAACAGTAGCTGGTTTGGAAGCTATAACTCCTCCATCTCTATTTACTATCATTACCGAGTCAAATAGGGAATTTTGCATTTTTATCCGTTCTATTTCTTGTTTCAAAGCGACATTATCTGTCATCCTTTCTGCTATATACGGTATACTATAACCGATATTTCGACGTATATTTTTCAAATATTCATTTGTTATTGTGGCAAGTTCCCCAGCATATTCTTCATGTTGATTTTGCATAAAAATATTATTAAAACTCCGATAACTGTTCCATATACTTATGTAGATTGTAGTGAGAACGACGATTATCATAACACCTACAATCAAATGTGATAATTTAATTTTCCTACTAGCGCTATTCTTATAAAAGATCATTTATACGTCCATCCTGTCTTCATACAATGCTAATATATTCATCATATGTCATGCCACTTAAAGAAAACTGAACAAATGATCTATTCCACCCTCATACGAGGAATCGAATGAAGGATAATAGAACCACACTCTCCTAATCTCAGAACCAAAATACCTACTTATTCAAAAAGATGCTTTTCATTTTTCAAGCATGGTAAAATAACGGTGCACCTTATTTACATAGGAGGCTATCATGTTATCTATAATTAAAGCAAAAAAACGATATTTACTCATAATTAGTTTGATTTTATTTGTCCTTACAACTCTTCGTATACTATGGCTTATATACTTTCTTCCTGCTACGGGACAACCCGTTGCCAAATCAGGCGTTTTTGATATGCGAAATGAAGTGTTACAAAACGACGAGACATTTCAATTGAACGGGGAATGGGCATACTATCCTGGTACATTGTTAAATGCGAAAGATGCCATAGATAATGAAAGTTTTTCTTCTATAGAGGGAAATTTTATATCCGTCCCAACTCATAAGGAAATGGACTTTACAGAAAAATATGGGACATATCGTTTAAACATTCTACTAAACAAAAATGATACTTTTGACAATTACTATGCAATTCAAATCCCTGCCATTCCAACAGCTTCAGCTTTATATGTAAATGGAAAACTTGTAGGGCAGTCGGGGGAAGTAGGGGCTAACACGAATGCCCATAAAGGACAGGCTGCACCATACACTGTCTATTTTTCAAAAGATCAGCAAGAAATCGAACTACTATTGCAAGTATCTAATTTTGACACACCCACAGACGCAATCATTACTAAACGAATACTATTTAGTTCTGCAAATGCCATGATGACCAGGCAACACATCATTGGCATAGCCCTTACATCCGTTTCGGTAATACTCCTTATTTTGGCTTTGTTTAGTATACTTGTCTATTTATTTATATACCGTAAAAAAACAATATTATTGTTCACCGTCGGATTTCTTTTCCCTTTGATCGACGAACTAATAACGTATGATCGCTCAATACTTGATGTTCTACAGCTCGATTATATCTGGTCATTAAAACTTTCTTATATAGTTTATCTCGTGGCTTCCTTTTTCTTTGTACAATTGATGCGAATTTTATTGAGGAAGTATTACCAGTCAAAGTATTTTAATTTATTCAACATCTTGTATGGTCTAAGTGCATTACTCGTAGTCAGTGTACCTATCTATTGGCTACACCTAACGAATATATTGTTATTTACGCTTTATTTAGCCTCGTTTATATTCGTTGTCATCCTTGCATTAAAAGAATATATTGATACGGAAAATAGTTCAGTATTCATTGTATTCATCGTATCAGGCGCAACTTCTGGTATTATCTGGGGGTTCTTAAAGTCAGTGTATATTTTAGATATTCCCTTTTATCCATTGGACAATTTATTCGTTTTTCTATGCTTTGCTAGCTATTGGTTTAAACGATTCTACGAAAATATAGAGCAAATCAAGACCCTTGTAGCAGATTTACAAAAAGCGGATCGACTAAAGGATGAATTTCTTTCAAACAGCTCCCAAAAACTATGGAGTCCAATGAATAAAATGATTACACTTGCACAAATAATCTTTGATAATCCAAAGAACATCTTAGCTACAGAAGATAAGAAAAATTTGAAACACTTAATTGATATCGGAAGAAGTATGGACTTTACGCTCAATGACATTCTTGATTTCACACGTTTAAAAGAAAATAAATTGCATATTCATACCGGAAGTGTCAGTATTCAAGGTGTAATTTCCGGCGTTTTTGATATGCTTCAATTTACAACAGACGGTAAACATATACAGATGACTTCGACCATTCCTAGAACATTTCCTCATGTAATGGCCGATAAAAATCGACTAATTCAAATTCTATTCAACCTTTTACACAACGCTATTATTTATACAAGTGCTGGTGTCATAAAAGTTAATGCAAAGGTAGAAAATAATACGGCCACTATACATATCCAAGATAATGGTCTAGGTATGGGTGACGATACACAAAAACGTCTATTCACACCTTACGAACAAAGTATCGCTCCCGGTGACGACATTGGGCTAGGTTTATACGTTAGTAAACAACTTATTGAATTACACGGAGGTACACTATGCATTCACTCTATTCCAAACAAAGGATCGGATGTGTTCTTTACGTTACCTCTCGCTGAAGAAACGCTACAAGAAGATGGAGACCTCTCATCACAACAAGCACCTACTCCGTCAATAATGCTATTCGATAAACTTGCTGCACCGTTTGCAGAAAAGAAATTTATGATTTTAATAATTGATGATGATCCCGTAAATTTAACAATTATGCGCAGTATTTTTGGATCAGATGATTATGAGGTGGTCACTGTCACAAGCAGTGACAAGGGGCTAGGATTACTACAGCATGATAATTGGGATCTGGTCATTATAGATGCCATGTTACCTTATATTTCAGGATATGCATTGATTCAAAAAATTCGAGAGCAATATTCTGTTTTAGAGTTACCAATTTTGCTATTGACTGCACGTAACTACCCTGTTGACGTTTATACTGGTTTTGCTTACGGGGCAAATGATTATGTCACAAAACCAATTAATTCACTTGAATTAAAAATACGAAGTCGTGCACTCATCGATATAAAATATAATATCAATCAACGTCTCAATTTAGAAACTGCCTGGTTACAAGCACAAATTCAGCCGCATTTTCTATTTAATACGTTAAATACAATTGCGTCACTTAGCACGATTGACTCAGATCGCATGGTTGAGTTATTACATCACTTTGGTGAATACTTACACGCAAGTTTCGATGCAAAAAATTTACAACGAGTTGTTCCTCTTCAACATGAACTAGATCTCATTCGCTCCTATCTTTATATCGAGCAACAGCGCTTTGGGGAACTACTGCAAGTAGAATGGGACATTGATGAAAATATTGAAATTGATATACCACCTATATCTTTACAAACGTTGGTAGAAAATGCTGTGCGACACGGGGTGTTAAAACAAGACAACGGTGGCACTGTTTGCATTCGCATTAAAAATAAAACAACATACGTTGAGATTAGTGTCATCGATAATGGCGTAGGAATAGACTCTGACACATTAGCAGAATTACTATCTGACACAAACGAAAGTTTTAGAGGCATTGGCTTGAGAAATACGGATCACCGTCTTAGGAAGATTTACAATCAAAGGTTAAATATTATGAGCAAGCTATATGAAGGGACTACGATTTCTTTTCAAATCCCTAAAAATTCGGGTTGAATTTTTGAAACAAAAAGGGATATCATAAAAATAAAAACAGTATGCTGAGAGTATTCCGCATACTGTTTTTTGATATACAGGTAAAAAGCGAAACAAATTTTTACCATTTAGAAAACAAGATGTTGTGCATAAAGGGACTTATTTGGCATCCCCTTTTATTCAATGTGCATCGGGGAATACTCTTTTTACCGTATCAGAAAACTCTGTAAAGAATCCTTCTATCGGCTCATTTGCTCTAATTTTTTCACCGTAGTCGTTAAATTGTTTGGCGAAGTCTGGATTTGTGGATACGTAGACATTGTCAAATTTACCGTTTGTCGCTCTTGCTTGCTCGGCAATTTTCGTCTCAAGCTCTTGTGTTTCACTAACACCTTCTTTTAACATGACACCGACATATGCATTGTTATTTGTTACAATTACGTTTGCACTTTCCACTTCTGCGAGTTCTACAATTTTTGCAGCAACATCATCTGCTAATTCTAACTTGTTCTCGTTGTTATGATTGACATCTTCTTTGGGCACTGACTCATCTGTTGTTTCATTTTCGATAATTTCCTCCGTACCCTTACCTGTAGTAGTGTCCTCCACTTTATCGACGTTTTTGTCTGTCCCACAACCGACTAATGCCGTTATGACAAGTGTAGCCATTGAAAACTGTAATATTTTTCTCATTGAAATCTCTCCTTTACTTATGACAGTAAAGTTAGATTGCACTGTTTTTTATTATTTATGCATCCACATATTCAATTAAACATGGCTCTTTTTAGCTTCGATAAAACGGTATAAGCCCTCTTTTATAAAAGAAAGCAATGATATTTAATAAAGGAGCCGCTATTTTTTTAGGAAAATAATATTTGTGATAATGCCGTTGATAGGCTCTTTTTAAATTATGCCACTGTACACATGCTTTCGTTTGTCTAAAACGAGCGACATCAATGACTTTTACTTCCCCATTAACTGTGATGAATATATTCCGCAAATGTATATCAGAAGGGTTTAACCCCTTTGATGAAGCTAATAATAATGCACAATCAATTTCTTCAATATGCGCAGAAGTGATTACCTTCCCATATGTTATACATTCAAAAAGTGTCCATCCCTCAATGTAATCCATCACAATATAATTTGATCCTGTATCGTATAGTGTCGGGTAATAAGAGAGGTTCTGAAGTAATTGGTAAATCCCATATTCCTCCTCGGCCATATGCTCATAATTCGGGAAAAATACTTTTATTACTTTATTGGATAAATTAATTTTAAAAACAAACGCACTTCTTCCGGTCCCTACAAGTTGTAAAGATTCATCATAGCTAATTAAATGATTTTTCTTACTAATCATCACTGACTTTGCAAGTAATTCGTATATTTCCAAAGTATAACCCCCTTACAGAGTATAAGGTATAAAAAGAGATGATATAACCAGTATTTGGTCGCAATTTCTCTAGTTTTTAAATATGTAATTACCTGAACGGGAAACTGACAATATATCCGACATAGAAAAACAACTCTCGAAGGAAAAATGGAATTTTACTGTCTAATGTCTTATAAACGGAACTTTGGGTAGGTGAAGAATATGCTTCCATTCCAGTATTTTTTGCCATTAAAACGGCTCTTTTCATATGCAGTGGATCACTTACAATAATAAAAGTATCAAAATTCCCCCTATTGGCAATGTCATATGCGTATTCGAGGTTCTCCTCTGTGATTTTTGACTTAGTTTCAATCAAAATATCCCCCGAATTCACATTTTTCCTAATAGCATAATCTCGTGCAACCTCCGACTCTGCTAACTGATCACCTTTGCCTTTACCACCAGTAAATATTATTTTATCTACATAACCATTCTCATAAAGCCAAATAGCATGATTTATCCTTTCACGTAAAACAGGCGATGGTTCATCATCCCAAGCCGCAGCGCCAAGTACCACGGCCACATCAGCTTTGATTAATTGGTTCTTGTTACTAAATGACCAAATGCTAATCGCCGAATACGTAATGAAAATAATGAAGACCACTATTATGGTGGAGATTAACCTGTACCAAAATTTTTTTGACACTTTACATCAATCCTTTTCATACAACATAGGCTTCGATTGCTTCTGCTATTAGTTGACGTTTTATATGATAATGCGTTGCCTGCCAGACACCTTTGCCTCCCTGCATTATTAGAAGCTGTGGTGACTCGTGTTTTACGTCAAGGTCTTGTGCAATGGCATTTGCAACATCACGTTCTCTTTGTACAATGACTAAGTATTTAGGAAAATCTGTTTCCAACGCTTTAAATTGTTTCAATGCAGAAATGCTGCTAACACATGTCATACTGAATTTCAGTATTAGTAACGGCTTTCCTTTCGACAGCTCTAATAACGCCTGCCAATATTCAATCGTTTTAATACGCTCCATTTATTGTAACCTCCAACTTCAGCTTTACAAAACAACTCACCTCATTATATACCTCACCAGGTATTTATCGTATTTTTATTGTATCAGGAAAATCGATATTTTCTCATCTGTCTCTGTTATCCGTCTATTTCTACGTGTTATCCGTCTCCATTAAAAAAAGACACCCAATGAATAGGTGCCAAAAGTTAAATTAAATAAACATCCCCGCTATTGCCGCACTTAATAGCGAAGCTAACATCCCTGCAACAACAGCTCTAAATCCTAAATTTGCAATATCTTTGCGGCGACTAGGTACTAGCGATCCTAGACCACCTAGTAAAATGGCCATCGAGCTTAAATTCGCAAATCCGCATAATGCGAAGCTGATAACAATCACTGTTTTATCCGATAGATCTTCTAGAACAAGAGAAAATGATGAATAAGCAACGAACTCATTCAACACAAGCTTTTGCCCTATAAAAGAACCCGCTTGAATGGCTTCCGCCCATGGCACGCCAATAGCAAATGCCAATGGAGAAAATATTAAGCCCAAAATGCCTTCAATTGTTAATCCTTTATATCCAAAGAGACCGCCTAAACCACCTAATAAACCGTTAAGCAAAGCAATAATACCAATAAAAGCAAGTAACATCGCTCCAACGTTTACAGCAAGCTTCAAGCCATCACTTGCTCCGCGTGCAGCTGCATCCACTACATTTGTCGATGAATTATCTTTTTCTAATTCAAAGTTTTCTTCATCTACCTTTTCCGTCTCCGGAATTAGCATTTTAGCCATAATTAATCCTGCTGGGGCCGCCATAAAGCTTGCTGCAAGTAAGTATTCTAATGGTACGCCTAATAAAGCGTATCCCACTAAAACTGAACCTGAGACTGATGCTAGACCACCTGTCATAACAGCAAACAGCTCTGATTTTGTCATTCTCGCAATAAATGGTCGAACAACAAGGGGCGCTTCTGTTTGCCCAACAAAAATATTTGCTGCTGCAGAAATCGACTCAGCCTTGCTTGTGCCAAGCACCTTCGAAAGTGCTCCACCAATAATGCGGATAAAGAACTGCATTATGCCTAAATAATATAACACTGAGATAAGGGCCGAAAAGAAAATGATCACGGTTAGTACTTGAAACGCAAAAACAAACCCGAATTTTTCTAAATCTGCTGCCGGTCCAAATAGGAACGAAATTCCCTCATTCGCATAGGATATTAAATTTTGCACACCTTCGGTAACACTCAGAAGCACTTTGCGACCTGCTTCCCATTTTAAAACAATAAACGCAAACAAAACTTGAATAGTTAATCCAGCTACAATTGTTCGCCACTTAATTGACTTTTTAGCACTTGATAAAAGAAAAGCAATACCCAAAACAACTAATATACCGCCTATTCCCCATAGTACATTCATAGTAGACACCTTCTTAATATTTTATGGGAGAAAACACTTACAGCTTAAAACTTAAAACTTAAAACTTACCGTCAGACATCTGACGACAGACTTTCAAACGAAATTTTAACAAAAAGCCAGGTAGTTGTAAAATAAAGAACTATTCTTATTTTTCTGTTACACTGACAATCGCTTATACATATAATTTTTTACTTAGTACAAGCCAACAACATATAGTTTTACCCTAAATTAGAGAAGTAATTACATATTCGTAAAGAGAAGATGTTTTGTAATTCAAACAATTCAACCATTAAATATTTCACGGACTTGTTTCCTCTTGAACAAATCGAATCCCGACATCTCTCTAAATTAAGCAGAGGTGTCGGGATTTATTTATATGTGTATTTTTTGATTTGGAGTATGTTAGTTCTTTTTGTATAATTCACACGTTTTTTGTACATATATGGTAGTAAGAGAGGAGGTTTTTAATATGAAAAAACTTTTGTACGTAGTGATGTTTTTCGCACTATTATTATCCGCTTGTGGAAAGGATGAAGCACCTAAAAAGGGACAGGCTGAAAAGGCACAGACTATTGAGGATGTAGTGGCATCTGTAGTAAATGGTAAATATGACGTGAAAAAAAACGATGGAGACGTTACTATTTCTATCCATGATACAGACGTACAAAATGGATCTAAAAGTCAAATGCTCAAAGACTCGACTAAAATTTTTGCAGAGCTTTCAAAATTAAAGGAAGTAAAAGCTCCACTAATTATCTGGTACGCTCCTTTAGAGGACTCAGCTGGAAATGAAACGATGGATGAAGTAATGGGTGTCTCTTTTGATGCCGAGGCTTTCAAAAAAGTAGATTGGATTAACTATAAAGAATTGAATATCGAATCAATGGCAACTGAATATAGACAAAGTGACGCACTTGGAGACTAAAGCGACTTACTCGGGAGTACCTATTTAATGGCACTTCCATAATCGAAACTCAATAGCTGATCTGCCCTTCAGCTACTTTGCTATTTTTTGAATCAAGAAATTGTAAACAAACACTATTTCTTTTCCCCACACTCAAAGTTTTCTCGTGAAAATAGGCGCAACTCGGACATATTAATTTAAATGTAAACAATTTAATGATAAACTATAATACGAGAAGAAAATAAGATGATGATGACTATGAGTATGATGAACATTTGTCAGTACATACTCTATGTATTGCTTATTGTAGGAGGAATTTGTTATGAAACGTGTAGAAAATAAAGTAGCACTAGTTACTGGTGGCGCATCTGGAATTGGTTTATCGGCATCAACTCTTTTAGCAAAACAAGGCGCAAAGGTTGTTATTGCAGACTATAATATCGAAGGTGCAAAAGAACTTGCAGAAGCCCTTGTAAAAGAAGGTTACCAAGCATCAGCAGTATTCCTTGATGCAGGTGATGCCAAGTCAATCGAAGCAGCGGTTGAATTCACTGTTGAACAATATGGCACACTAACTGTGCTTTTCAATAACGTTGGTTCTACAAATATCCGCAAAGATTTAGATGTTGTGAATATCGATTTAGATGAATGGGATCGTTTAGTAAACATTAACGTAAAATCAGTTTTACTTGGTAGCCGTTTTGCTATTCCTCATATGCAAAAAGCTGGTGGCGGTTCAATTATTAATACCGCTTCAATGGCAGCATTCGCTAGTGATCAAACGCGTACAGCTTACGGCGCAACTAAAGCAGGTGTTGTGAACTTAACGAAAAGCATTGCGACTCAATACGGTAAAGATAAAATCCGTTGTAACGCAATCGCACCAGGTCTTATTTTAACGCCTGCTGCTAAAAATAATATGCCTGACGATTTACTAGATATTTATTCAAAATTCAATGCATTACCATACCATGGTGAAGCAGATGATATCGGGCATGCAGTAGTATTTTTAGCTTCTGATGAATCTAAATTCATGACTGGTCAAACACTTCAAATTGAAGGCGGCCATTATATTGCAAACCCAACAATTGCAGATACAAATGTTTGGGTAGCTGCTCAACAAAACAAAGCTTAATTAAATTAACAGCACGAAAAACAAGCCTGACATTCCACCGTGAAATGTCAGGCTCGTTTCATATAACTAAGTTTCCTGTCATTACTCTCCTGTTTCTCAATCCTCATCCCTAAATTACCATAAATACCCTACAATATATTCAAAAAACCCCTAACAAACGACCTTAAATGCCCGATATTTAATAAGATGGCAATATAATTACAAGGAGCCGTAGCATATGAAGAAACTTCAAACTAAAATGTTGCTTTTCATTTTAGTACCAACCATTCTTTTCTTTATCGGCCTAGGTACATATATTTCTCTTACAGTCCAAACAATGACCGTAAAAGAGGCTGAGGCAAGCCTTGAGACACACGGTAGCTTACTGGCTGAAGAGCTAGGTCTAGAATTAGAAAAGAATATAACTGCACTTCAAACATTATCTCAATCATTTAGCGGGCTTCTTGAAGGCGGTGCTGCTTTATCGCGAGATGATGCCAATATTATGATGCAACAATTATTGACGAGCAATCCAAACACACTGGCTTCGTGGATGTTTTGGGAGCCAAACGCATTTGATGGCAAAGATGCAGACTACGCAAATACAGTTGGCCATGATGGGACAGGACGCTTCATCCCTGTTTGGTCTCGAGATTCGGATGGAAAATTCGTTGTCGAGCCCGTGGCAGATTACGAAGAGCCTAGTGAATTATGGACCAGTCTAAAAGAAATATTAGATTCAGGCGAGAGCACTATCTTTGAACCTTTTATTTACGAAATTAATAACCAATCTGTTTTCATCACGTCTATTGCAGTTCCTATTATCGTCGATGGAAAAGCTGTCGGTTTAACGGCTGTCGATATGGAATTGGACACATTAAATAGTTTGGTTAGTCAATTTACCTTTTACGACACTGGCTACGCGGGGTTATTATCGAATGGTGGAACAGTTATTTCCCATCAAAATAACGACCTCATCGGCAATAATTACTTCGAAAGTACTGCAATAAAAGGGGTAGACAATGCAGCAGATATCCAAAATGCTGTACATCAAGGAAAACCGATCATGATTTCAGGTTTTTCAGAAGCCTCAAAAAAGGACGTTTATCGCTTATATTCACCAATTTACGTTGAAGGCGTTCAAACCCCTTGGAGTGCGCTACTAGTTGCTCCTCAGGATGAAGTGATGAAAGAGGCCCAAGCACTCACTACAAAAATCCTTTTAAGTAGTTTTATCATTATTACGATTATCGCGCTCGTAATTCTGTTCGTGACAAGAAACATAACACAAGTTCTTCGTGCCACTGTTGAATATGGACAAATTATGCAACAAGGAGATTTCACGCAGGAAATTCCAGATAAGTTTTTAAAACGACAAGATGAGCTAGGTGATTTAGCTTCTATTTTCGCAGCCATTAGTGATAATATGAGAAATTTAATAGGCAAAGTTCAAAATAATGCCCAGCTTGTAGACCAATCAGCTAATGCTGTTGATGTCCAAACGAATGAATCTACACGTGCAGCCATTGAAGTAACAACCGCCATTGAAAAAGTAGCTGCCTCTGCTGAAATTCAAATGCAAAGCGCTGAAGAAAGTGCAAAAGCAATGGAAGACATGGCTCATGGTGTACAAGCAGTTTCACACGCAGCGACAACTGTTTCCGATACGACACACAACATGATTAACCAAGCAAACAGAGGTCAAGAAGTTATTCAAAATGCCGTGCGACAAATGAACACTATTTACCAAGGGACACACGAAACCAAATCCGTCATTGACCATTTGGAATCCGAAGCCAATCAAATTCAGGCGATTGTATCTGTCATCACTACTATTTCAGAACAAACCAATTTGCTTGCATTAAATGCAGCAATTGAAGCAGCAAGAGCAGGTGAAGCTGGTAAAGGATTCGCAGTTGTTGCTGACGAAGTACGCAAACTAGCCGACGAAACCAATAGCTCTGCTGCCGACATTCAAAATCTTATTAGTACTATTCAAAACTATACCGTTAAAGCGGTAGAATCGATGGATAAAAATGAAAATGGCGTCAACGAGGGCATTAAACGCATGCAGGAAGTAGATGTCACATTCAAAGAAATGATTACTTCTGTTGAGTTAATCGGCAAAGAAGCGATTGAACTATCGGCAATTGCCGAAGAGATGTCCGCAGGATCAGAGGAAATTGCTGCCTCATCAGAAGAAATCGCAAAGAGCGCTAAATCCGCTCACGGTCAAACACACCATGTAGCAGCGGCGGCTGAACAACAACTCGCATCTATGGAAGAAATCGTACAAAGTTCAGCAGCATTGAAAGCATTATCTGAGGAACTTAATAGGGCACTAAATCAATTCAAAGCGTAATTGCCCGCACTAGGAAATTGAGTTATCTCGAAAACCGAGATAGCTCATTTTTCTAATGCCAGCTTAATGCCAAATCCAATTAGTACTGTACCTGTAAGCCCTTCTATTACTGTTTTCGTTCTTGGCTTTTTCATAAAGGCACTGATTTTATCCAATAAATAAACATAAAAAACAAACCATAAAGCTGTTAAAACAGTGTACATCATACCCATCATTAAAAATGGTAGGAATGTCTCTCCCGTGCCGTCTACAAATTGAGGTAAAAAAGTTAAGAAAAAGACAGCTACTTTAGGATTCATAACATTCGTCAGAAATCCCTGCTTAAAACAAGATTGACCATCATATTTATTATTTTCCAAAACCTCATCATTTTCGTCTATTTCCTTTGAACTTAATTCCTTTAATGCCCATAAAGTTTTAATACCTAAATAACATAAATACACCGCTCCTACGTATTTTAATAGCGCAAATACATAGGCAGATTTCACAATAATTGCTGATAGTCCAATAACTGCAGCTATCGTATGAATGAGTAGACCACAACAAGAACCAATGATCGTTAATAAGCCACCCTTCCTACTAACTGTAAGTGTATTTTTAGTCGCAATTGCTGTATCCGGACCAGGCAAAATAATAAGCAACATACACATCACTAAAAATACTGAAATATTCACCACTGTAATCCCTCCTTCTTGAAGTCAGAAAATTCTTTTAACTATTTTACCATACTTTAGGAAATGATAACAGGGACTAAATAAATACAAAAGAATACAACTAATTCCAGTAAGTTAATTGGAGGCTTAGTTGATTTTGAAACGCAGCCGTATAAAAAATACCCTTCGATAAAACACTTTGTTCAAGTGCCTTAACTACAGGTATCAGCTTGTAACATTAACTACCTTTTCGCTTACGTTAAGTAAAATAACCCTCCACTAATAATTTCAATTTTAACTTTCGTTTCATACTGCTCTTCTAATGCTTTTTTCTCAATTTCATAGCTTTCTGGTTTTTCTTCAATGTCTTCATAAAAATACTCCAATATCCTTTGGTCTCTTTGCCATCTACTTTTTGCCTCTTCTGCCCATGTATCATCACTTTGTTGAACCGTATTATTTATCATTTCATCTAAACGTTTTAGAGCCCGCATCGGCTTGATAATGTACTGAACGCAAAATCCATCTTCCGACAATGCTGTATCAAAATCTAGTCCACTTATGAATTTTTGAAAATTTTCTCGTACATCCCCCGTTATCAAATTAATACCTAACGAATAAATGACTTCCTTTGTTTGGTCGCTACAATACGATATTTTATAATTAACGGCTAACCAAGGCATTAAAAAAGCTGGCACGCCCAATGTATCTACTTTTTCATACATCTTCACAAATCCACCTAATGCTCCTGTCACTTGAAACACTTGTGTGAGGCGCGGGGAACCGAAGTGAACTACTTCACCTCGGATGTTCCCCCCTACCTTATTTTGATCTGTAATAAATGTGACTTCAGCAGGATTTGGTTCACCATTCGTCGCTTCTACATATCGCCAGTAAAAGGGACGATTCATTATTCGCTTATCAATGTCGATTGTTAGTTGAACAGTCAGATAGTGGTCACTTTCGCCTAAAATGGAGCACTCATTTTCTATAAAAAATTGCCTTAAATAACTGTGTACTTCCTGTGGGAACATAAAATTTCTCCCCCTTCTTAAATAGACGTTTTATAGGCTGTTAATATATCATCTAAATCACCTACTACTTTTTCAAAAACATCAATTTTCGTATGAAGTAACGCTAATATATCCTGTTCAATCGTATTTTCGATTGCCAGATTATATATATGCACGTCGTGTTTCTGACCTAATCTGTGTACACGCCCAATGCGTTGCTCAAGTTTCATCGGATTCCAAGGTAAATCATAGTTAATAACATGATGACAAAATTGAAGGTTAATCCCCTCTCCACCTGCTTCTGTTGCTATTAAAACTTGTGCCCGCTCCTTAAATACGTGCTTCATATAATCTCGTTTACTTTTATTGAACTTTCCATTAAACAGGACACTCGTAATATCATTGACATGTAAATACCATTGCAAGTAAATTTGCGTTGCGCGATATTCTGTAAAAATAATGACTTTATCGTTAGCCTGAGCAAGAATTTTTAAAACAGCCTCTGCCTTTGAATTGATAGTCAATGCCATTAATTTTTCAAGAAGCGTTTCAACGTATACTTTTTCATCTGGTTCAATACAATTTTCAAGCATTTTATTTAACGTTAAAGCGGTCGCTTCCTTACTACTACACATTTCCTTTTGAAGTGTGATTAAAGCAAAAGAGCCAGAGAAAGCAGCTGATACATTTTTTAAATTAACAATTAAATCGTAAACTTCCTTTTCTTCGTCTGTAAATTCGATCGGAACAGTTTGCACACGGCGACTTGTCCATTCAATGCCTGTATCCTGCCTTCTATTCCGTACCATTACTTGATTGACTAACTCTTTTAAAAAATCATTATGCTCCAAGTTATGCTTGCTCGCTGAAAATGCCGTTTGAAATGCTTCAAAATTCCCTAGATGTCCCGGCTTTAATAAAGAAATAAGATAAAATAGCTCAAACACATCATTTTGAACGGGCGTCGCTGTTAATAGTAAACAGAACTTTTTCTTCAAACTTTGAACAAACTCATATATTTGGGTTTTATGATTTTTTAATTTATGTGCCTCATCAATAATAATCATGTCAAAGTTTTGCTCATATATTAGCTCCCTATGCGGACTCTTTTTGGCCGTATCCATACTCATGACAATAATGTCGTAATGAGCAATCGGACAATTTTTTTTATACGCAATCGCAGGAATATGAAATTTATAATTCAATTCCTCCACCCACTGATTAATAAGCGAGGCTGGTGCTAAAATGATTGCCTTTGAAACGAGCCCACGAATAAGATATTCCTTCAAAATCAAACCTGCTTCAATCGTTTTACCAAGTCCCACCTCATCTGCAAGAATAGCTTTACCATGCATCCTTTCAATGACCGTTTCAGCCACTTCTAATTGATGTGGAAGTGGTTCCAGATTCGGTAAATACTTAGAAGATTGCAAACCTGTAAATTGTGTAATAAGATTTGCTTCTACTATTTCATAATTCATTTTATATAGTGTCCAATTATCCCATTTCTCATTATTTTCTAACCTATTATTAAAGCCTTCTTCCCACTCAGACGACCTTTCGATAATCATGATTATCACCTCAAACGAATATGTCTTACGTTATATTGTCCAAAAAAGAGAAACCTATGATTACAAAATTACTTTCACATGTACAAAAACATCTTTTATGAATATAGATAAATTTCCAGCTAATAATCATTCCTCATTTAATATGCCAAAATTAGCTTCGAACATACAAAAAGGCCAATCCTCAAGTTAGAGAATTGACCTTGCACTGTTACGCTTTTTTATTCTGCACGGAATGGACGATTCATACGCATTAACCCGTAAATCAAGAAGAAAATCCCTGAAGTAACTATTGTACAAACTGTAAACAAAATACCTCGCGTTTTATCACCTGACCAGCGATATAGTAGGCGGTACATCATATAAACCGAAATAACCATCATACCAAGTGAGAATAACAGACCGATGAGCGGGATAAACGATACAACAAATAACGCAATATAAATGATAATGTTTTTCTTAGCTGATGCACGTTTTTCTTCTTCTGTCGAACCTGTCGCTGCGAATAAAAATAATAAGTAAAAATTAACAAGTGGAATCCAAGCTAAAAAGGCAATATCCTCATAACCATTTGTCTTAGCCGTCTTAAAGTAAATAAGTGCACCAATAACATATGAAATTAACGCTACTATTAAAAGTAAAATTATTCCCACAACTAAAAGACCGCCCAGTAACTCTTCATTATTGCTTGTTGCATATGGATCGTAAGACATAAAATTCCCAACCTTCCCTTTTTCATAATTCCTAAACAATATTCGACAGTAATTTCACAACTGACATTTCTACATTTTACTATAATTGTAAACAAAGTGATATAATTATATTTTCAGAATTGTAAATATTATTTGGCGGTGTGTATCCTCCATTTTCAATAACTTGCCATTTCCCATTCGTTTTTTGTTACACTAAATTAAGAATATTAAGGTGGCTTTATAGATGAAGAAAAAAGTATTTTTAATACATGAAATATACGGTGTGAATACCTTTATAAAAAAACAAGCGGCTGCTTATAGTGATTCAATCACCACCGTTGAATGTATTTCGTTGTATCCAAATAGTTTGGCTTTTTCATATGAACAGGCCAATGAAGCCTATGATTATTTTATAAATAATGTTGGTTTCGAAGCTCCTATCAAACATTTAACAAAGCTACTTACAGAAGCAATTAGGGAGTATGAAGAAGTTGTAGTAATCGGATTCAGTGTTGGAGCAACTCTAGCTTGGAAACTTTCAACTTTACCATTGTATCGAGTCGTTTGTATTTACGGCTCACGTATTCGACAATATGTTAACATCCAGCCGAATTGTCATACGCTCGTTATTTTACCTAGTAGTGAAAAAAGTTTCGATGTAAATGATATGAAGCAATTACTTGACCACATACCTTTTGTACAAATTGCTCAATTTCCTGGTGAACACGGCTTTATGGATTCTAATAATGCCAATTACAACCAAACTAGTAGTATACATGCACAATCCCACATTTTACGTTTTTTACAAATGCACTAATTACGAGGAGGTCTATATAATGCAGCAAAATGAAATGATCATGGTCGAGCCTTATTTTGAATCTGGTAATATTATTTATCCAGGCTTTCAATTACAGTTCAAGCAAGGGACGATTATTGGCATATACACAGATGTTTCAAAGATAAATTACTTAATGCAATGGTTTTCGCAACAGCCTAATACCTATACACTATTCCGTGATGGTGGTTTATATGAAAGACTATCTGTCGAGGAATTCATTCACTTTTGCCAAAAGCTTTTCACACACACTTCACAGACTACAGAAGAATTGCTACTACAATTTTCATTTAAAGAAATACGAAAGAAAAAAATCATTCAACTAAATAGCAGTGAAAAACAAAGAATTAAGATGATTTATACATACTTAAACGATGCAAAGATACAAATAATTGAAGAACCTCTTCAAAATTTAGATGAATTTTCGAAGCAAAGTATCGTTCACTTACTTTCAATATTGGAGCAACAAGGAAAAACCATTATTTTACTTTCTAACAATCTTGAAGATTTAATAATCTCGAGTAGTAAGTTATTTAGATTGGATGTACTAGGGCTACAAGTTCTCGATATTCATGAAGATGTTACAGAATCAAGTGCCCCTATTACAGAAAACACACCTATAAGAATTGATAAAATTCCAACGAAGAAAAATGACAAAATTATTTTATTTAATCCTCCAGAAATTGATTACATCGAAAGTGTAGAGGGCGTAGTTTCTGTCTATGTAAGTGGCGAAGCTTTCCCATGCACACTTTCATTAAATGATTTAGAACAAAAACTGACACCATTCGGATTTTTCCGGAGTCATCGTTCATATATTGTTAACTTACAAAAAGTACGTGAAATTATTACTTGGACACGTAACAGCTATAGTTTGGCATTGAATAGTACCGAAAAGGCCGTTGTCCCCTTATCCAAAAACAAGTTAGCTGATTTAAAAGAAATACTAGGAATTTAGTCGATTTCCCGGGAAATTAATGGCTCTCTTTATCCTGCTATTTCTCCTTTAAACGTCTATTTTCATCCTTTCACTTGGAAAATGATGTAGGTTTCATATGTTTCCTTTAAAGTTAAGGTATCAACAATACCGAGGAGGTTCAACATGGAAACAGTTATTGATGTACAAAATTTAAAAAAGACCTTTCAATCTGAAACGGCATTGAAGGACGTATCATTTTCCATTAAAAAAGGAGAGATTTTTGGGTTTTTAGGACCAAGTGGTTCAGGTAAAACAACTACCATTAAAATACTTACTGCACAAACAGAAAAAACGGATGGACATGTTTCGTTATTTGGGCAATCAGTAGATTGTATGAAAAAGGGAAGTA
>JAVWKG010000010.1:0-47963 GCA_036638655.1 Lysinibacillus sp.
AGTGAGCCAATCCCACTTTTCACAGCCTCACCAACTGGACGTTTTTCAACGACAAGTTCTGCCACGACAGCACCAAGAAATGGACCTATGAGTATGCCGGCGAAAGGAATAACGAATGGTCCGATGAGCAAGCCAATTGTACTGCCCCACATTCCCGCCTTTGAACCACCGAATTTTTTTATACCAAATAGATTCGCCACTGTATCCGCACCGAATAATAATACAACTAGCAATATTTCAATAACCCAGAACCACCACGTAAGGTCTGCGAATGAAAAAAATGCTCCATACAATAAAAAGCCTGCTATTAAAAATAGTACACCTGGAATAATTGGATACACTAATCCAACAAATGAAATAATGAAACAGGCAATGATTAAAATCCAACCGACGATTTCCACAAAATTCTCCCCTTTAATACACGATACATTGTTGTACGATTTCACAAAGAAAAAAGTTTCATTTTTAGTAAGCGTACAAACAGTTAGTGTCTAGTGCCTAAAATGGAATCGGCAATATTCACAGCATGGTCACCGATCCGCTCTAAATTACTGACAATATCCGTAAACACAATACCGGCCGTTCCAGTACATTCATTTGTATTTAAACGGGCAATATGTTTTTGACGTAGTTTGTCCTCTGTATCATCTATTAAACTTTCCAACTCTGTCACCTTCTGCGCTAAAGTTAAACTCCCCGTATCTAGTGCTTCAATACTATTTCTTACCGCTTCAAGTGCCAAGCTAAACATACCGATTAAATCTTGACGAGCAGATTTACTTAAAGTTAATTCATGATGCTTCTTATACTGAAGTAGCTCTAAAATATTTTCAAAATGATCGCCAATTCTCTCAATATCACGCACATTATTTAGAAGCATATGGTGCCGAATAGAGTCTGCATTAGATAGTGATTGTTTCGATATTGTTACTAAATAACGCGTAATTTCTTTATCTAAATTATTTAGTACAGCTTCCAATCGTAACACTTTAGGAATATATGTTTCTTCACCTGTTTTCATATATAAGAAAGTTTCTTCTAACCCTTGTAAGCTATATTCCCCCATCCGCAGTACTTCTTCTTTTGCTTGCCCAAGCGCAATGGCGGGCGATGAATCGATGAAGCTAGGGTCTAAATGCTTGGCGTCCAAATCGATTTCCCTAGACGAACTAGGTAATATTTTAGTTACTAAAACAGCAAATACACCGATAAATGGTAGCTGAATACATGCATTAATAATATTAAATGAGCCATGAGCAAAGGCAATTTGCATGCGCGGCTCCAGATGAAATAATGCAGCAAACCATTCAACATAGTGAATGAATGGCGTTAAAAAAATCATAAACACTATCGTACCTACTACATTGAATAATACATGGGCGGCTGCCGCTCGTTTCGCTGCTATAGACGCACCGAGTGAGGCTAGTACAGCCGTAATCGTTGTACCTATATTTTCACCAAAAAGAATGGGTAATGCTCCTTTTAAATCGATTAACTGTTCCGCGTACAAGCCTTGTAGTACACCGACAGTTGCAGTTGAACTTTGTACGATTAGTGTAAATACAGTGCCGAGCAATACGCCTATGACTGGTTGATTACTAAAATATATAGCTATTTCTTCAAAGCTAGCAAAATGGTGGAGAGGCTGTATCCCCCTTTCCATGAGCTCCAATCCTAAAAACAGTCCACCGAATCCAAAAAGAATTTGTCCTGTATGATGATAATTGCTTTTTTTGAAGAAAAAGACCAACGCTGCACCGATTGCTAATAACAAATAATAATACACGCCAAAATCAATACCGATAATAAATGCCGTGATAGTCGTGCCGATATTAGCACCCATAATGACACCAATCGCCTGTCGTAATGTGAGGAAGCCTGCACTTACAAGACCTACTGTAATGACCGTTGTCGCAGAACTCGACTGAATAATCATCGTCACGATGATTCCGACTAACACCCCCATTATAGGATTTGTCGTAAAGCGATTTAGCCACTCCCGCAATCGATCATCCGCACACTTTTGTAAGCCTTCCCCCATTAACTTTATAGAAAAAAGAAAAACGCCAATTCCACCTAAAAATTGAAATATCATATTTTGCCAATCGATTATCAATATCGTCCGCTCCAATTCCACCGTCTAAACATTCTTATCTTTAATCATTAACTGAAATTTCACAAAAAGTAAATAATACGCCACACTTCTTTACACAACGTTTACAATTCTACACTAGTTATTCATTTCTATGTAATAGAAATTGTTTGTTGAACTATAAGAACATGATAGAATAGCCATTGGAGGAGATACTCGTCATGAAACAACAGAAAAAATTAACACATATGCAGCTTTTAGTGGATAGTTTATTGCATCCAACAAAATTAGCTGCCTACCGCCTATTATCCATTGGAAAAGTCATTCAATACACTTTCTTATTAGTAGCGATTGTTACTGCCTTTTCGTTTGGTCGTTTTACAACAGGGATGTCAGTAGATACAATCGATTTTAGCGGTCTCACTGAATACATCGAAGAAATCAAATGGCTACTGTATCCGTTCACATTACTCATGTTGTTTATCTTTACAACAATGCTCATTTTTGCGCAAATTGCGCTTTATGCACTGGCAGGCTTGTTTTTCTTAAAAGTAATGAAACGTCGTGGCGAATATCGTCACATTTGGCGCACTGCGACATTCGCTATTACATGGTCAACACTGCTAAGTATCGTTTACACATATTTGCCATTTGACGATACGATTACGTCCATCGTATCGCTATTCATTACACTTTGTATTCTTATCATCGCCTTTACAAAATACCCAAAACAACCAATCTCAAAATAAGTTGGTATGAAACCTCTCCCTTCTCAATATAGTGTAGAAAAGGAGGGGATTTTTTTGCGTACTTTACTTTTAACCGCTGCGCTTGTTCTCGTAGCGTTTATCATTAAAATAGATTTAATGGAGGGATCTCTACCTCTCGCTTCTTTTTATCCACAAGAAGAATCTACTAATTGTGAGGAAGTTTCAGAGCCACAAACTATTTTTGTAGAAGTTATTGAAGGGGATACGATTCATAGTTTGTTTGCCTTGCATCCAGCGAAAAGCCCAATGACCTTCCCTGAACGATTAGAACTTTTTTATAAATTAAACCCGCACTTACAATTACAAGCGTTCCAACCAGGTGAAAAAGTAAAGCTTCCGCTCGCATTACATACAAAAAAAAGTTGCGGAAAATGAAAAGTTAGTGTTTCTTCCTTGTTCTTACTTTCCTACACTGCTAAAATAAATGACAGTGACGGTCAGATATAGTGACCCGAAAAGGAGAGAAAGTTAATGAGTGAAATTTGTCACCGTACAAATACGCGTCCCGTACGTGTCGGTAATTTAACAATTGGTGGTAGTAATGAATTATTCATTCAAAGTATGTGTACAACTAAAACACATGATGTCGAAGCAACAGTTGCAGAAATTCTTCGTTTAGAAGAAGTTGGCTGTCAGATCGTACGTGTCGCTGTACCAGATGAGCGCGCAGCAGATGCCATTGCCGATATCAAAAAGCGAATTAATATTCCATTAGTAGCTGATATTCATTTTGACTATAAATTAGCGTTAAAAGCGATTGAAAATGGGATTGATAAAGTACGTATTAATCCAGGTAACATTGGGCGTAAAGAAAAAGTAGAAGCGGTTGTCAATGCAGCAAAAGCAAAAGGAATTCCAATCCGTATTGGTGTAAACGCTGGATCATTAGAGCGTCACATTTTAGAAAAATATGGCTACCCAACAGCTGATGGCATGGTAGAATCAGCACTTCACCATATTAAAATTTTAGAAGACCTAGATTTCCATGATATTATCGTGTCGATGAAGGCTTCTGATGTTAACCTTGCTATTGAGGCGTATGAAAAAGCGTCTAAAGCATTTAACTACCCGCTTCACTTAGGTATTACAGAATCAGGCACATTATTTGCCGGCACTGTAAAATCAGCTGCTGGCCTTGGCGCGATTCTCTCAAAAGGAATCGGGAATACACTACGTATTTCTCTATCAGCTGACCCAGTAGAAGAAATTAAAGTAGCACGTGAATTGTTAAAATCATTCGCCTTAGCATCTAACATGGCAACACTTATTTCTTGCCCAACATGCGGTCGTATTGAAATTGACTTAATCTCTATTGCGAATGAAGTAGAAGAATATATTTCAAAATTAAGTGTGCCATTAAAAGTTGCTGTACTCGGCTGTGCCGTAAATGGCCCTGGCGAAGCGCGTGAAGCCGATATCGGCATTGCAGGCGCACGAGGCGAAGGTCTGTTATTTATGAAGGGGAAAACTGTTCGTAAAGTACCTGAAGCTACAATGGTAGAAGAATTGAAAAAAGAAATTGATAAATTAGCAGCAGAAATGGAAGCAAAAATCGAAGCTGAAAAAGCCAAAGCCTAAGGGAGGTATTTGTGTGAATAAAAAACCTCGATTTGGAATCGACATTGACGGGACAATTACTTGTCCCTCTACGTTAATTCCACATATTAATAAGCACTATAATCTCAATATTACACTTGAAGATGTCACGGAATACGACTTTTTATCGGCTTTCCCGCAGCCTGTTGACCGTGTTGCCTTCAATAACTGGTTTAAAGAGAACGAACCAATGATGTACTCCGTGTCTGAGCTGGCAAAGGATGCCAAGTCTATTTTATCGCAATGGCAAAATGCATATGAATTGTATTACATATCTGCACGCGGTGAAAATGTACTCGATACGACACATGCGTGGTTCAATTCAAATGCCATTCCATTCGACCATATCGAACTACTTGGCAGTCATGACAAACTAGCGGCGGCGAAGAAGCACGGCGTAGCAGCTTTCTTCGAGGATAAACACGACAATGCAGTGATGATCGCCGAAGAATTGAAAATCCCAGTCGTTTTATTCGACACACCGTATAATCGTCTCGCGATACCCGACAATGTAGTACGCGTCTATGACTGGCAAGAAGCAAATCAATTCATCACAAAACAATTCATCTAATCATTTTTTTTGGCTTATCATCGACATTTGGTGATGAGCCATTTTTTATGCTTTATAGGCGGTTCCACATTTCTATCAGCGCTTTCCCACGTGCTATCGGCGGTGAAATTGCTTTCAAACGTATTTGACGCTCCTCAAAAAAGCGATTCAAAAGTAGAAAATACTTTTGAATCGCTTTTCTTATTTCATCACTTGCCAAGTTTCTAATGAATGGATGGCAATGCCGTTAAATCCTAATGATTGCCTGTAGTTTCCACGGACTTCGTTCAGCTGTTTTTCCATTTCACTTAATGGCATATTAAAGAAGCTTATATGTTTCCCCTCACTAGAAGCACGGGTTTCTACACCAACATTAATAAATTTCCCTACTTTTTCGGCATAGGCTATTTCTGATTTCACGAGCTCGTTAATACCATTCCTACCCTGCGCTGAATTACGATAAGACATGATTGTTGTCGTGTCTACCGTATCAATTACCCATTCACTTAAAATAGCTTGACCACTTTTCGTCGTGTAAAATACTTTATCGAACCAAAATGGCATATCAACACCAAATTTTAAATTTAAAGAATCTGCTTTAGTTTTCGCAGCACTCAAAACTTTTTGATAGTTTTTAATATGCAGCTCTCGATTTTCATCCCAATCGTCATGTAAGTATGGTTCTATATCTATATGCATACCTGAAAAACGTTGCTCTTTTTTAGCTTTAGCTTGATAGGAAGTTAGCCAATCAAAATACGCTTGCATTTTTTTCGCGCCACTTTCTGTTGTCCAGCTTTTAGAACCGCCAAGGGCATGCACCATCAGCTGTTGCTTGGATGCTTTTTCAATGAATTTTTGGTATACCGACTTGCTAATATCTCTATTTATTTGAAGATATAATACATCTACTTTCTGTGCCTTTAAAAAAGCGAGTAACTGATCAGGATTTTTTTCTATTTGCTCTGTTTTCCACAGCCATGTGGAAGTGACTGGTTTGTCTTTTCCTTGGCTTGAAGGAAGTACTAAAACTAAAGCAATAACGGCTATTATCATGATAATAAGGATAAATTTAATTTTCAAACGCTTTAACCCTTTCTCTTACTTACTATAATACTCTATTTTCAGTGTATCATAATTCCTTATTCCACAAGTGTATTTGCTGCAATGAATAGTAAAAAGTGAGGCACTTTTGCTTAGTGCCTCACTTTTTTATATTTCTAAAACGCCTCTTAACCATCGTTCAACAAAAACTTCAAATGTAATGCCATATTTTTCATACACATTGTGATGAACAAAATAGACACCTAACCTATCTAATATTTCATCGTTAATTCTCATTTTATCCTACCTCCGAAGTTTTTTAGCGAAGTGATAAAAATAGGAAACTCACTATTGCAAGCTTGTTCTGCTATTTAGTTTATCCATTAGTAAGCGACATTATTCATATAAAATAAGCTTTTCTTGAGCGTTGCAAAAATGACACAAACAATAGCAGCAACACCCTTTCTTCATTATTATTTTCAGATAAGATAGAGGTACATACATATTGCCAGGCTTATTAACAAATAGGAGGGGTTCTTGTGCAATGGAAATTAAAGATTATTAGTGTTAGTTGTTTAAGCATTCTTTTAACAGGTTGTGGTGATCGCCTAACAGAAATAAAAGAGGCAGCATCCGGCATAAATGCTGCAGCCGATGAAGCGGCTAAAGCGATGAGCCAAGATGTACATTCTGTGCGTGCCATCACGATTGATTACCAAGGAGCATCCTTTACTATTAATGAATTATTCAAAACCATTTTACGTGATGTCCGTTGGCGTTACGATGAAGAGACAGAGCAGTTGCAAGTGGAAGGCACATGGCTCGATCCACTCTTTTCCGAACAGCAGTGGAACGATGTGGATAAAAAACAGCTAGCGGAAAATGGAAAGGTTACGGTTGTCTTGCCTATTCAGGACAATACAATTAATTCAGCCAAAACAACGGTACGGCTTCAAATGAATAAACAGCTCCTTATTGATGACGAGGGAGATCCTATTCTTCAGGAGCTTTACGATACGTATTTATCTAAAAAATAAGCAGTTTCTTTTCAAAGAAACTGTTTTTTTCTTTATTTTGCTATAAAATTAATTTTTCAAAATATTGAATTTACTATATACTATATTGAAAGACTATTACATATTTCACAAAGGGGTTTTTCTATGACTAGAAAGCACGTAGGAGTTTTACTGGGGGGTGTTCTCCTACTTGTGGTCGCAATGGGCATTAGTCGCTTTGCGTTTACACCGATCTTGCCTTATATGCGTAGAGATGCTGGATTCTCATTAGAGACAGCTGGCTATTTAGCTTCGAGTAACTACATTGGCTACTTTATAGGAGCATTGTGGGCTGGATTTTTGTATCGAAGAAAAAAATTCATCTTACTTATTAGTGTAGTTTCGAATATTTTATCAGTTATTTGGATGGGCTTAACAGAGCAATTTTATCTTTGGTTATTTTTACGTTTAGTTGCAGGTGTTTCAAGCGGTCTTATTTTCGTTTTAACATCAAGTATTATTATGGATTATTTAGCGAAAGAGCTTTTAACGAAATGGTCGGGCTACTTATTTAGTGGTATTGGGCTTGGTATTGCCATTTCGGGGTTATTTGTACCCTATTTCGAGCTTGCCTATACTTGGAAAGGCGCTTGGCTAGGACTTGGTTTTATGTCTATTGCCTTTTTCGCTATTACGTTTACAACTTGGCGAAACCTTGTTGTACAAGATGGGACGAAAAATGTGAAGAAAAGTGGCGAGCGGTTGACGAAGGGCTTTATGCCTTGGCTAATTGCTGCATATGGTTTGGAAGGACTTGGCTACATTATTACAGGGACATTTTTAGTCGATATTATTCACAATATCCCATCCTTAGAAGCGTATTCATCTTATAGCTGGGTTATTGTTGGTGTAGCCGCTATTCCTTCAGCTCCTATTTGGATACTATTAATATCTAAATTTTCACCCGTGAAAATATTATCCGTTGCTTATGTACTTCAAGTATTCGGTATTGTTTTACCAGTATTTTCTCAAACGGTTCCAAGTGTATTACTTTCTGCATTTTTATTTGGCATGACTTTTGTAGGAATTGTGACAATGACAACTTCATATGCAAGACAATTATTCCCTACGCAAAGTGGTGCGGTCGTATCGATCCTTACTACGTTTTATGCACTCGGGCAAATTATCGGTCCCATTATCGCGGGGAAATTAGCTTCTTATTATGATAGTTATAAGGCTGCCCTATTGTTTGCAGGTGTCATGGTGTTTGCAGGTTTAGTCGTGATGTTAATCGGACGCCTTAAAACGGATATACAGGTCGAACCTAGCAAAAAAATTCAGACCATCGAAACTTAAATCACATACATTTAACGCTATGAAAATTTTTTCGTAGCGTTTTATTTTCGAAACAAATTTTTCAGAACTTTTTATTTGTATGTATCCAAACCATCACGTTATACTAAAAGCATAACGTGATGGTTTGGAGGTGCTGTAATTGGGACAGAGAAGTTAAAAATCGGTGAATTAGCTGAAAGAACAGGCATTACAAAGCGTACAATTGACTATTATACAAATATAGGTTTGCTAGAAGCTGAACGTTCTCCGTCAAATTACCGTTTCTATGCACCTGACATGATTGAGCGCTTGCATTTTATCGAGCAACGCAAAGTCGATGGACTATCATTAGAAGAAATTCAAAATGAACTGAAAATTGTACGATACGTTGAGGTTGATGTCCAATCTTTACGCATTAAAATGCAAAACTTAGAACATGATGTGTCTTTTTTACTCGAACAAATGGATAAAGAAGACATTCAAAACATACAAAAAATAAAGAAGAATGTTTCAACTGAAAGTATTGCGCTCATGCAATCTTTATTACTACTTATAAATTAGGAGGTGACGTTCTGTTTACTAGAACAGAACAACTATTTGACCATAATTAACTTATCCATTTTCATTGTTTTACTAGCACTAACAGCCTTTTTCGTTGCAACCGAATTTGCCATTGTCAAGGTGAGATCTTCACGACTTGACCAACTTGTTGCAGAGGGTAACAAAAAAGCCCCTGCTGCCAAACATGTTGTAGACCACCTAGATGAATACTTATCCGCATGTCAGCTCGGTATTACGGTTACTGCCTTAGGTATAGGTATGGTTGGTGAAAAGACGTTTGAATTTATGCTGCATCCTCTATTTGAGATGCTTGGTATTCCGACTAACTACATGTCTATTTTCACGATTGGTTCAGCATTTGCCATCGCAACATTTTTGCATGTTGTCGTTGGTGAATTAGCGCCTAAAACAGCTGCTATTCAAAAATCTGAAGCGATAACTTTACTTTTCGCACGACCAATTATGATCTTCTACAAAATAATGTATCCATTTATATGGTTCTTAAATGGCTCTGCCCGTATACTTATTGGGCTATTCGGCATGAAGCCAGCTTCAGAACATGAAATATCACATACGGAAGAAGAGTTACGTCTCCTTATGTCTGAGAGCTTTAAAAGTGGCGAAATCAATAAAACAGAGCTAAAATATGTAAACAATGTATTTGAATTTGACGAACGTATTGCCCGAGAAATAATGGTACCACGCACGGAAATTATTGGGATTGAAAAAGAAGATAAATTTTCAACGATTATTCAGTTTATTGCAGCTGAAAAATATACGCGTTACCCTATTTACGATGGTGATCGCGACAATATTTTAGGTTTTATCAACGCGAAAGAACTTTTCACACATGGTTTACTAGATAATTTAACCGATGAAACATTGGATATTACGAAGTTTATAAATCCTGTAATTCGTGTAATTGAAACGATGCCAATTCAAGAATTGCTTATGCGCATGCAAAAAGAACGCATCCATCTAGCTATTTTAATGGACGAATATGGTGGCACTTCTGGATTAGTAACGGTTGAAGATATTTTAGAAGAATTAGTCGGTGAAATTCGCGATGAATTTGACGATGATGAAATTGCTGATATTCGTAGAGTTGATGACAATCACTATATTTTAAATGCGAAAATGCTCGTTGAAGACGTTGAAAAACTATTAGCTATTCCACTAGAATCAGAAGATGTTGAAACATTAGGTGGTTGGTTCCTAACCGAGAATAATAACAAGAAGACTCCGGGCAACATTGAGCATGAAAATTATCTATTTAGTGTATTTGAACAACTAGGTCACCAACTACATTATATTGAAGTTCGACCTCTACTAAAAATGAATGCACCGATCGAAACTCAAATCTAAAATTACTATTTTTATCAACCTATTATTAGTATAGCTAACTAATAATAGGTTTTTTATATTACAAAAATCAAACTAGCTGCGATTTCATAGGTACATACTCACCAAAATTCTTTGTTTGATTCCATTTCTATACAATAAACTATATAATTATAGTTAACATCGGTTTTGGAGGGATTTTCCTTATGAAATTATTCAAATTACATCATCGTGATGGGATTCACATTATTACAGACGTAAAAAAGCATAAAACGAATATAGAATTAAAAACAATTACAAACGAAGTACTTCATATTATTGTTGTCACAGACGAAAACTATACAGTATATGACGATCGCTTTGCAGGTGCTTCCAAACAATTAAACTCGGTAGAAGCTTTTGATATTGACGGCAGCTTCCGTAGCTTGGATTTTGATAATATGCGCGGCCTGTTCCGCGAGGCGTTCACGAAATTATTAGATGAAATTGCGCAATGTGTAAATGATAAGGACGAATTAATCGACCTTGACACACTTCGCCTTAATGTAAGTGCCCAAATTAAAGGGATTCATTTCAAAATTATTACAGATACAAAAAAATACGAATATTAATAAAAATAGCAGCTATTAACTCGCGGATGAGTTTTAGCTGCTTTTACATGCTCCCCTCTTTTTTTCGTGTATAATTAGTCATAACAAACTATAGAAGAAGAGGGTGTGTTCTATTATGAATCGTGAACAACTCATTGAATTAGTATCTAGTAAATTAAAACTTATTCGTACAGAGAAAGATTTAACTCAAGAACAAATGAGTGATTTACTTGGACTTTCGAAAAAAACACTCGTCCAAATTGAAAAAGGACGAATAGCTGCTAGCTGGACAACTACCATTGCGATCTGTGCCTTATTTCGTGAGAGCTCTATTTTACAGCACGAGCTCGGTGGAGATTCACTAGAAGTAGTCGACCTTATCGCAAATAACGGAACACTACATCCTAAGGAAAAAACAATGGGTGGATACATATGGTGGAAAAATATTGCGCAGCACGAGGGCTATCGCCTACAGCAAAATGTCGTTAGCAATCATTTCAGAATTTTGGATACAAAAAACTATCGACTTCTATCTACTTTTGAAGAGGACATTGCCAAAAATGCTTGGCATCAAATCGAACAGGTCTGACTATGAATTAGAACTTTTTTTGGATGAATGATGGTGCTGATTTCCGTTATGAGATGCTCACTTTCCGCCAGCAAGCAGGAGTCGAGCATCCCACCGTTACAATCAATAAAAGAATATCGAAACATACTTAGTATCAAAAATTAAATATGACCATTTCTACGATAAATAACAACCTACTATTCACCGTATCAATACACCTACCAAATTATGAAGTTCCACAATTCTAATTCCAAGTAGACTACGCCGTCATTAATCGTCATACAGTCATGTGCTTTGTTCACGGAGGCGAATCGTTCGCACCACATATCCTTGTCTTACCACAAATTAGATATTATAAGCCAAAACCAATACACAATAATGAATCTAGATAAACGAAATAACATGCGCCCTTTTAGTGGTGGCATTATACGTTCTAAATAGCACAAATACAAAAACCCTATAACACAAATACAAACAATAACTGCCACATGTACAAAAAACACCTTAAACATTGCTAATAATAGCAATATAAACGATAAGCCATAAATTGAACAATCTAAAATAAAATATCGTTTATTGGGGTAGAACTTCATTTTTTTAGGTGAGCCATATTTTTTTCTTAGAAACAATTCTAGTAGAAGCATTGAAACAAGTAATACATCTATTATATTAGATTTAGTAATTTTTTTATTATTCGTATATTTATAATAAAAATCATTTGTGATCACGTCTTTTTGCAGACCGTAAAATTGCTTCGTATCCCAATCCTGCATAACATAGGCGTACTCTTCGCTAGAAAGATGCCATGACTTCAAGCGCAGTGTATCTCCGTTGTCGAATCGAATGAGGAAGTCCCGCTCTGGAGATATCCTATTTAGTATCTCTTTTGTTGGTGTGAGTTTTTGCAGCTCACTTAAATTGTTTTGAAGATCTTTGTAATTCGCGCGCTCGAACTTTTGCGTCTTCAAATACATGTTTGAATCTTTCGCAAGAAAGTCATCTTCACTACTCAAATCAGAGTAATAGACATCAGTAATATTCGGTTCACCTACTGAACTTGCCGTGCCATTTTGCTCGCCAGGATAACTATCCTTTGCCCATGTAATACCGATTAGAAATAGTAACACAGCAAATGTTGCAATTGATACGAGGCGATACTGTATTTGGTAACGTTTATCTTTTTTCGTCACACTATTTTCGATTTTCTTCCAAGTTTCTTCCTTTGCACCTACCACTCTTTTCACTTCTGTCATTTCACGAAAATGGTGTTTTTTGTGTTCATCCATTTACGTAACCCTCCTCTCCAAATCCCTTCTGTAACGACTTTAACGCCCTCGCTGTATTATTTTTCACCTTCGCCTCATTCCAACCAAGCATATGAGCCGCTTCCTTTACAGACAATTCTTCGATGTAGCGCGCAATAATGGCCTCACGATATTCAAGTTTCAGTTTATATAATTCTCGAAATAAGTAAGAAAATTCCTCACCCTTTAATAGAAATTCTTCTGGTAAAATGGCTTCATCTGGCATTTGTTCTTTTTGAACAAATGGTAAAAATTGAACTATCTTTTGCCTGCGGTAATGATCGTATACAAGATGACGAGCAATTTGTCTTAACCATGTCAGCTCATTTGCCTCTTGCCTGTAACTCTTGTAGTTTTGATATGCTTTAGTAAAGGTTTCTTGAGTAAAATCTTCTGCTTGTTCTTTATTACCCTGCAAATAATATATATATTTAAAAATCGCATCACTATGCGACAAATACATATTTTGAAATGCTTGATTATCCATCTGTTATTCCCCCTTCTCTTCTATAGACGAATGAAACTTTTTTTGGAATCACTGGAGCTGATATTTTCACCCTGGTTCAGGTTTATCATGCATACATTTCGATTGATCACACTCAAATAATATTTTATCATGCACTAAACTATAGACGAATAAAACTTATTTTGGCATCACTTCAATTTGAGTAAATAGTTGTCATTTTACAAAATGACCAACCTTATTCAAAAACAAAGAGCCCAAATTGGCCTTTGTGGCGACCAACTTGAGCTCTTTATCTCTATTCTTTTGCTTAATATAGTTTGAAAATAACACCAATTAATGAATAGATAATGATTGTTGTGAATAGTACCGTCATATGCACTAGTGAGAAGACGAACATTTTCGTTGCCCATTTCACTTGATCGGTATTACTATGATAGCCGTATATACTCATAACTAACCATGCAATACTTAAAATAAGCGCAACTAGCATAATACCAATACTTAACGTACCGAATAAAACACTTGATAAAATTAATAAAATCAAATAAAAATTCGTTTGATAATACGTACGGCGCATACCTTTTACAACGGGTAACATCGGGATGTTCGCTGCATCATAATCCTCACGTTTACGGATAGCAATTGCATAAAAGTGTGGCATTTGCCAAATAATCATGACACAAAATAAACCGATTAATGCGGGGTGTGTAATATCAGAAGCAACCGCTGCCCAACCAACTAATGGCGTTACCGCCCCTGAAAAACTACCTACCTCAGTATTATAAATCGTTCTACGTTTTGTCCACATCGTATAAGGTACTACATATAAGAATACACCTAAGAAGCCAAATAAAGCGGATAATGGCGACGCGAGTGCTAACACTACTACACCAATTACAAGCAGCACTATTGCTAATGTTAAAGTTGTTTTTACAGACATTTCACCCGTTACTGTCGGACGTGATTTTGTTCTTTGCATAATCGCGTCGATGTCACGATCATAGACATTGTTAAATGCCCCTGCCGCCCCAATAACAAGTGCTGAACCGACAGTTGCAAAAAGTATTTCTGGTATTTGCTCCATCAGATTCAATTGATTTTTATACATCCCAAGCGACAAACCTGCCCACATTGGAATTAAATTCGATTTAATAATGCCAGTTTTCACTGTTTTAGCTAATATATCAGCACGTGAATGCTTTACTAAAATTGTTTCAGCAGTTTTTGGATGCTGCTCCATCTCATTAGTTTGTTTCATTCAGTTTAGTTCCTTTTCTCTATCAATTTCAGCTTGCACTATACATATAAAAGTACGATTACTATTTCATTCATATCAAAGTATCATTCTACCTCTTTATACATACTAAAGTCTTCATTTTCACACAAAGTACATGATTTCTTGTGACAATTACATTCGGAACTTCGTAATGGCTTTACACCATAAACTGTGCTCGCATTTTACCTGTTTCGACAATAATCTTCGTGAATATTTCACAACATCTTCTATGATACCATCGAACGACATGAAATTGAACCTTATTGCTCCCTTTCTTGCATTTATCGGTCACAGACTAATTTTTTCATAATTTACATAGTATATGTTGTCGATTTTTATTATAATGATTTCAATACACTAACATTGGAATGTGGGGATAAAAATGACACCATCACAATTTAATTCCTTTACTGAGAAAAATCCATTAACTGCTTTAATCTCATTTGCCGATTTACATCATACTGGTGTAATAATCGTCAATAAATTTTCTGAATATTTAGATATCGAGTATGTGAATGATGCTTTCATTTATGAAACAAACGCACATAATGAGTCATTCAAAGGCCAGCCGCTTCACTTTATTTACAGCGCTTACACTGACAAGCTTACGATCGTTCAGCTATATGAACAAATTAAAAATGGTGACCCTACACAAGCCAAGGTATATATAGATTGTCATAATAGTGATGGCTATTGGTGCGAGCTTTCTGGTCATCCTATTAAAAATGCAGCCAACGAAGTGCAATATTATTTAATTCACACGACAAATATTACAGAATACATGCATATACACTTTACGGCCGAGTTGGAACGCGTAGTATATAAATACATCGAAGAAGAAACTGCATTCCACACTATTTTAGAAGTGATTTGCAAAAAAGTTGAGCATTACTACTTTAACAAAATCCATTGCGCCATTTTCCTCACGCAAAACCAAAAGAATTTAATAGCAATTGGCAATACACCTGAAGGATATAGCAGCAATTTATTTGTAGATAAAATGACCAAGCAATTAAACGAGCATGAAGCACTTCACAGTCAATATGAAAAGGCATGCCCCCTTAACGTCAACACGTATATTCCCTGTCACTCAAATTTTTGTCAAGAAATTAATGTGCAAGGCTATTCGCCTATCCCACTATATAATGAGCACAATGATTTTCTCGGTCTTTTCTATTTATTTTTCAAAGGGCAGTCTCAGTTATACAAAAATGAACTTTCCTTTATCCAAATAATTGCGCCTGTTATTTCCTTCGCTTATAAGTATGGAGAGCAGCAGCAAACACTAAGGAAGCTTGCTTATTATGATGCTAGTCTCGATATTCCAAACGCACTATACTTCACTGAGCAAGTAAAAGAGAGGGTAGCAGAAGGCAAATCAGGTACATTCATTATTATTCAACCTGGTGAATACTCACATATCGTGGATTTCTATAGTCGAAGTGCTGGCGATCAAGTACTTCGTGAAATTGTATCACGTCTAACACAAAGCGCTGGGGAAGATGCCTACTTCATGGGACGTCTTTCTACATCTGCCATCATTATCGCAAGTGAGGAATCGCTAAAGCCATTAGCTCACTACGAAACGACTATGGAGCATCTTTCTTTAATACCGTACTTTATAAAGGATCGAGAGGTGTATATTACGTTAAAGGTTGGTATATCACGTTTTGGTCCTGGAATAGATGTCGATGAAGGTATTCGTTATGCAGATATCGGCCTTTCAAAAGCGCGGAAAGAAAATGGGACAAGCTTTCATGTCTTTGAAGAATCGCCTGAAGATGAATTACGCTTAGCGATTGATGTATTATCACAGCTGACAAAGGCAATTACACTTGAACAATTCACACCACATCTTCAACCCAAAATAGATATGACAACTGGAGAAATTTCCGGATTTGAAGCATTAGCGAGATGGATTTCCCCTGTGCTTGGCTCAATGTCACCTGCTGTTTTCATTCCGATTGCGGAAGACTCAGGGAAGATTAGAGAAATCGACCAAATCATTTTAAAGAAAGTATTAATATGGATGCGTTCTCGGCTAACTAATGGCTTCAAATTGTATCCTGTTTCGGTGAATGTTTCACCAAAACATTTTTACTACCATTCTTTTGTCGAAGAATTTGTCGGTATTGTAAAAGAGTACGAGATTGATGCTTCTCTCATTATCGTCGAAGTAACTGAAAGCGCGGAACTTGTTGATTTTCAAAAGGCCAAAGAGGTCATGACTAATTTAAAGCGTCATGGATTTGAGTGTTCCATTGATGATTTCGGAGTAGGCTTCTCCTCTTTAAGTTATTTGCAGCAGCTCCCCTTCACAGAAATTAAAATTGACCAAAGCTTTATCAATTTAATCCATAATACAAGTATGTCAGCTGTTGTTCAGACGATTATCCATTTAGCAAATAGCTTGAAGATGCTTGCTGTAGCAGAGGGCATTGAATCGATGGAACAGTATGAAACATTAAAAAGCATGGGTTGTCATGCAGGGCAAGGCTACTACTTTTATAAACCAATGCCCCTTCACGAAGTTGACACCTTGCTTGAAAATATTTAGCACAAGGTAAGTTTGTGCAGATTCTGTCTAGTAAGAAAAGGAGCGAACCGCTAAGCGGATTCGCTCTTTTTAGTGAAAATATCTCTTTACTAATCAAACTAACTTATCTTTTTCTTCACTTCGGCTTGGGGCAATCTTCTTTCGAGAGTAAATGAACTCAAAAAAGAAGCGCTCCGCTTGACGAGATGAACGCTCCGCTTGACGAGATGAACGCTCCGCTCTGCCAGGTGAACGCTCCGCTTGGTGTAATCAATACGCATGACTTATCTTCTTATAAAAGAATGTCCAAACAAGTGCTAAAATTCACTTGTTTGGACATTCTTTTTATTTATTGAACCTCTTCTTGTAATTCTAATGCTAAAAATGCTGTTAAGTCCTTCAGATTGTCGGGTGTTACACCGTGACCATCTGGGTATTGCTTAAAAGTGACCTTTGCTCCGTATTCTTCAAATGCCTCTTTACTTGCGATACCCCATTGTGATGGAATGACATAATCGTAATCACCATGTGATATGAACACTTGCATATGGTCAATCGAACGCTTTACATACTCCGTTAATACAAATTCCGGTAAGTAACCACTTAATGCAACGACACCTTTAATAAGTGAGCCCATCGAGAATGCTAAGGTTTGTGCTAAAATCGCACCTTGGCTAAATCCTAATACATAAATTTTAGTTGGCTCTAACTGATACTCTTCAATTGCCTCTAACATAAAGCGTTGTAATGCAACAAGCACTTTATCGAAAATAACACGATCCGGTTCACCAATTTCTTGTATAGTGAAAAATGCATAGCCTGGTGGATTCGTAATTGGTCCTCTCAAGCTAAAAATATGGCACTGCTCTTTAAAATCTTCCACTAATTGAGGTAAATCATCTTCATGGCTTCCCATACCGTGGAGTAAAAAAATCGCTGGATACTTTTTATTTGGATCCATATTGCTCGGCTTTGTATGTTTAAAAGTAAATGGTGTATTCATAAACGTAATTCCCTTCCTTATTTCAGAGTGCCTTGCACCCACATTATACTAACTGCATTTTATTTATAAGTGCATCTACATGGTAAGCAATATAGCCGTTCGCAATCCGCATCGTTTCAGTCAAATCTGCTTGAAATAATAGTTGTGACTGCTGTGGTGTCGCAACAAGCACCGTCAAAAAATCTATGCGCAATGAATGCGCAGCCGCACTATATGCATAATCATACACGATATTTTCTTCCGTCATATTCTCTTTGTTGTACTGCTGATGGAATACTTCTTTCATCGAATCCATTTGCTCAGCCACTTGCTGGCGAATACGCATTTGATGCATCAATAGCTCTTCTTCTAATTGCGCTTGCGTCATCCAACTTTTGCTGTCGAGCATCCGATGAAACTCCTTTTGCCATTGCTGCTCGTTTTCTGTGAAATACAGCATATTTAGCATGAGCGTATCAAAAAATTGCGTCTTCGAAGAGGCCGATTGTCTTTTCGTATCAATGGTTTCTTTGAATTGCTGTTCCAACTTTTCAACATCTAATTTTTTTGTTAAATGAACGCACACTTTTTCGATGAAGCGATTCGCTATATCCTGTGTCTGCATTGACTGTGTCATTTTCAAACCCGTCCTTTATTATGATGAAAACACGTAGCTCTCCATGTTCTCAATCGTATTTTGAATGGCCTCTTTTAGCGATACTTGGTGCTCCGAACAGCAGGCGATCGCTTCTTCAAGTTCAATGGCTGCATTTGCTATAAACGGCGCCATTTGTAAATCCTTCGCTAGTTGAATTAAAACGAGACCCTTATTCCATTTCCAACGCGCATTTTTCGGATCTATTATAATGGCTTGCTCTAAATAACCTAAAGCGTCAAATGGCATCCAACCGAATCGATGCATTGTTTGACCCGTAATCCCCCAGTACAACGCTTTATTTGGATTTTCTTTTACAGCCTGTGTGAAACAGTGGACGCTTTCATTATAATGGTGCGCAAATAAAAATAATTCCCCTTGTGTGAAAAATGATTGCGCTTTGTCATTGGCAGTACCCGACTTTGCCACTTCTTCAAGTGCAGATACACGCGCTGAAAACGCATCTTCATCCTTTATCGCACGAATCGTAGCAACATCATCGGACTCTTCGTAGCTTTCATCTGCCCGCTCTACACTTTGTTCGGCGTCTAGTAAAGTCGGTTTTGAATAATTAGCAAAGTCATATTCTTCTAATAATTTCATATATTTTTGTGCTTGAGCTTGATCTGGACCATTCACTGCCACTTTCGCTAACTCATAGCACTTCATTAATTGGCCATTGTAAAAATAATCGTCCATCGTCATTAGTATTCCCCCATTTATCAAAACATTTCGCAATTCTAGTATACACTAAATGAAGATGGAAAATTAAAATCCGCCTAGTTTTCTGCGAGTAAGCAAGTACATGAATCCTAACCGGGATTCGTTCCTTGGTCGCGGAAAGCGAAGCGGATTTTATTATATGAAAATATTAGTTTGTTTTAGGATTATTTTAGTATATGCTCATTAAAAAATGCCATTAAAGGTTCTTTTTTCAACGCACCTTCAAATCGAGCTACTTCTTTACCATCTTCAAAACGGATAAATGTTGGCGTACTAGTAAAATTGTACTCACCTAAAAATTCTCCGTACTCAAGGACATTTATTTGAGCAATTTCAATCCCCTCTTTTTCTGCAGTTGGCATTAATACGGGTGTGAACTGCTGACAATATCCACATGTTGGACTGAAAAAGTATGCATTCACATCTTCACCAGCAGCTATTTTCTTTTTTAGCTCATCCGGTAATACGATACTTTGATAGTTTTTATCATCTAATTGGTCGATTGTTGCTTGGTCTAACACTTTATCACCGTATGGGTTTTTATCACTTGAGACTTTGCTTTTATTTGAGACCATTGTTAATACAATAATCGCTGCGAAAAGTACGACAATGACTGACCCAAAAATAAGTAGTTTTTTCATTAAATATAGTTCCTCCTTTTACACGGGCAAACAGTACAATTAAAATTATACGAAGCTTTGTGTATTCTCGATTGATTATAAATTGTTTTTATATACTAGTAAACAATTTTGCCCTTTTTAATTAATTACATGAGGTCGAAGCAATTGATAAAAACGCTTCCTCTAAACCAAATGATTATGCAGTAACTATATGCCATTAAATGTTCTTATCCTGCTACTTAAATTCGTTCAACCCATGTTATAATATGGGCATTGTATACTTATTGGAGGTATTTCGATTTGAAAAAATTAGCATCTATTTTTGTTGCATCCTTACTCATTTTAAGTGCTTGTGGCGCAGATAAAAATGCAGCTGAGCCTGAAGTAAAACCTGCAAAACAAGACGAGTCACATGAAGGACATGATCATTCTGTTGGTGATATTCAAGAGGAAACTGCTAGCGCAGATATTTTACCATCCTTTTTAGATAGCCAAAACGAAAACATCCGCTTAGTCTATCAAGTTGCTGGTCAATCTACTGAAATCTTAGAATGGATGCCATGCTATTGTGGTTGCGGTGAATCGGTTGGCCATAAAAGTAACCTCAATTGCTTCATTCAAGAAAAACGAGAAGATGGCACGATTGTTTGGGACGACCATGGTACAAGATGTGTCGTATGCCTTGAAATCGCCGTACAATCTGCAAAAATGCATAAAGACGGCATGAGCCTGAAAGAAATTCGCGAAAGCATCGATAACACTTATAATGATGGTTATGCAAAACCAACACCAACTGACATGCCTGCTTAAGTAAATGCGTATTCTTTACGCACATACCCTAAAAAAATTCAATTTAAAAATCAAGAATGCGAGTTAACAGCATTCTTGATTTTTTTATTTTGCAGTTGTCTAGCGATTTCACCTTTTTAAAGCTCATCACCAATGAAGCATTTCTATTCGTCCTGCTCTACTATATTATTCTTTCTTTTTTTTCGTAAAAAGAAGTATAGCACAAGGCCGATTACTAGTACTAATAGGGTGAATTGAGCGATTAGTACCCATGACACCGAACTACTTTCTTCTGTTTCCTCTTCGTTTGAAGAGTCAGTATCTCCTGAAGCTATTGTGAAGCCTCCATCTTTTGTTTCGATAGCTGCTGTCGTTTTTTCATTTGCTCCTGTTAAATACGCTAAAAACTCTTCTTGTGTAAATGCTTGATCCATCGTTTGAAGAAGCATCATCGGTTGCTTTTCCTGCCAGCTACTTTTCGCTATAAATGCATATTGTGCAATTGTTTCAGGCAAGAATCCTTGCTGTATATAATCCTCTGCTGATTGAGGTATTTTGTCCTTATTTTTAGCAAGAAGAGTGAAATCCTTCGCTGTTCCGACAAAAATAACAGCACTTTTCTTCAATTCATTTTCCTTCACATTTTTTTCTTTTCGAATGGTCGTGTTTGCCGTTTGTCCATTGGCCATGAGTGTTTTGTATAAGTACAACATTTGCGTATCATCGCTATTCACTCCGTCGGCCTCAACAATTACTGAACGATCATAAAATGCATTTGGAAAATCTCTTAATGTAAACGTCGGGTTTACAGCTTCTTTCGTCATAGATAATGTACTGCTATCATCAATATATAACCAATACTTTTCATTCGTCGTTTCACAAGGGTCCTCTAACTGAAATCCTGTTACTTCGAATTGTAAGTCAGTCATAGATTGACTATTTAATACATTTGTTTGGATAGGAATTGTGACTTCATATACATCTGATGAAGTTTGCTCTAGTTCGCGTAAATCTACCGCATGTGGCACATTATTCACATGTAACACTAACTCCACTTCACGATCTTTATCATCGTCTTTTTTCGGTAGTGTTGCTGATTTTTTCAACACTAAGCGCATCGTCGCTTCTTTATCCGCTTCAAATTGCGGTAAATTGACATAATAATGTGGTGTAGCTGGCACCTGACTAGATAATGTTCTATTTTCAAAGCCCATTTGTTTTAATGGAATCGTTGTTGTTGAACGCTTCTCTACTTTTGGTAGTGCATCAATTGTTAGTACGCTTCCTGCTAATTGTTTCGATAGTCGCTCATCTGTTAATAGAGAAATTCGTTCCTCAATTGCTTCTGCAGAGGCAGCTGTCACAAATAGAGCTGGTATACTTTGCTCACCTTCAGTATTTCGCAGTTGATGAATAGCAAGTGACAATGCATCCTCATATTGAACCTTTGCATTCTTAAGGATTTCTTGCATATGTTTTGTACTAAATTCACCTTTGGCACCTACGACTATTACCGGTCCTGTCACTTGTGCCATAGCTGACTCTCTCTTTATGTCCACATTTTTATCACCTTGTTCTGACAAATATGCAGCAAGCTGATAACTACTGTTGCGAGTTGCTTCAGATGCTTTGTCTGGCAAAACCAATGTCACAATACGATTTTCATAGCTTAAAAATGCGCTTGGGTAGTCGTTCAATGTCAACGCCTCAGCATTTCCATAAAATGTTGAAATGGAAGAAAGAATATCGATACTTAACCAACTTCCTGTATTACCCGGCGCTACACAAACCCCTTCTTTAATGACGCCATAGAAATCTGTCGAAATTTTATGTGTTCCCTTTAGCAATGCTTTTTTCGGTAGCGTAACCGTCACGGTTTGTTTCAATAAATCAGGTGTTAACGCAACTGTTTTTACCGCTGCATCATCAACCTTTACCGTAAATGATGACGGGGCAATTAACAGCGTCGAATGCTGAATTTGAAATGTTACCGTATGCCCATCTGTTTGTACATCCTCTTTCAGTGTGTAATAAAAATCACGAGATGATGAAGGACCTTGCAATTGGATCGCTTGTGTTAGCAATGGTTTTTGTTGTAATTCCTTCGCTTGTATCGCCATTTTTTGCTCATCTACTGTGATTGTGGCTGCCATTGTATGACTAGAAAAGAAAGCCATACTCATAAAAAAAGTAAACAAATATAATAGTACTCTCATTTTTCCGCTCCTTATTTTGTTTTCTTTGCAAAGCGCTCCGTTTTATACCATTGCACTTCTTGACCTGTAAAAATACGTTTAATTTCTAAAAATAGTGACCACATGACTAACACAATCCACATTTGCGAATACGTAAAATACATTAAAATCACATAAAAGAAATTTTTTCGATTCATTTCTGTTTTTTCAATACTTAGCGTAACCATGACTTCTCCTAAAAATAGCAAGAAGGCCAGTCCCCATAAAACGATGGCAATATTTCCGACAGTAAGCCCGATATCATAAAACATATTGATGATAAATAAAGCATTTGACAGAATTACACCAAAGAAAAATAAAAAGTATGTGAAAAAGAAATAAAACAAATCAAAAATAATACTTTTTCTTTTCAATGTGAAAAATTGGCTTAAAAATTTCAACACAACATACTGATTTCCACGAGCCCATCGCGTACGCTGCTTCCACCATACTTTCAACGTTTCCGGTTCTTGCTCCCATGTTATCGCCTTTGGGAAAAAGCGGATATGATACCCCAAATTATAAACACGAATCGTTAACTCGGTATCCTCCGCTAACGCCTTCACATCCCAGCCACCTAATTGCTCTAACACACTCCGACGAATGGCAAAGTTCGTTCCCGGAATCGTCGCTACTTTAAACCATTTCCAACGACCACCTTGTGCCATCCACTGAAAACAAATCGTTTCTATATTAATAAAACGAGTTAGCCACGTTTCCTCCGCATTTATAACGCGGAATTTCCCTACTGTTGCGGCCGCCTTTGGATCATTGACAAGACCCATCACTAAATACCAAACGGCCATGCGCTCTGGCGTATTGTCTGCATCATAGACGATGACAATGTCTCCCTTTGAATCAGCCAGCGCCGTATTCAATGCGGAAGATTTCCCTTTTCCTTTATTCGGTTCAACTGTTTCTATAACGCGTATAAAAGGATACTTCTCTGTAAACTTGGCAGCAAGTTCTCCTGTTTCATCCGACGAATTATCATTGATGACAATTACTTCTAATTTATCTTTTGGATAATATAATCGTGACATCGCACGTAATGTTTGTTCAATGACAACCGCTTCATTATGTGCAGGGATAAAAATACTTACGGTTGGTACATCGATCATTTTTTTAGACCATTCCTCAATTGGTTTTTCAAAGGACCTAAAATGTAAATAACCACCTTGCATTAAAAACATATGGTACAACAACATAATCCAAATGAGGAACAGCGCAATATAAAACAAAAAATCAGCCATTACTTCTTCTCTCCTCAAACAATCGCTTACGCAACGTTACACGCAGACGTAAAGTATTCATGAAAAATATAGTAACAAATATCGAAACGATGATAACTAATACCCAAAGTATCAATTCAAATGGTCTTTCATCAAACATTTTCTTCAATCGATCTACATAAGTAAAAGACAACTGTACTTTTTGTTTGCCATCTACTGTTTGTACAATTGACACGTTATCCGTCTTTACATGCTGCGCTGTTTTTCGAAAATCGAGCCATTGTATAGGTCCTTGCGCTCTTAGTAATTCAACAAGTTCCTGAATATAAGAAGCATCCAAAAAGACCGGATAGCGAATGCCCATCACAGCACCTGGTGCCTTGTTTAAACGGTTTATAGACTGCTCAACTTGGTAAAGTGGGAAGTCCTTCGTATTCGTAATATTTGCTACCGTATAAGGATAAATCGTTTGGTTAGCTCTTACAGTTTTGTATATTTGAGTACTGTGCTTTTGCACGCCCCCAGTAAACTGTATATTTTCTCCATGTATGAACGTAGGATAAATGCCCCTTATTACTAAGTAATCTAAGCTGTTTTCAATATGTTCAGTGGAGGCTGCGAGAATGATAGATACGTCATCTTTCTGTAATTGCTGTATATATTCGAGTAACTTTTCGTTATCTTGCAAATAATAAATGACGTCCTCTTTTTCATCTTCATAAATAGGGGTAACTTCCAAAGAAATTGGCAGATTATACTGTTTAAAACCTGCAACTACTTCTTTCAACTTTTCAACATTAGTTTTCATATTAATGTCTGTTAACACAATAAAACCTTCATGTGCCGTTGGATGAGGTAATTGTAGTAACTCCCCAATCATACGTGGCCATTCAAATGGCATAGGCATTTCTTGGATGAATGCACCTATATAAGACCAATTACGATTTGGCTCTGTCATAGTAAAAGGATAATCAGTTGTTAAGGTTGATACCTTTTGCAAGATTCGGACATTTTCTGAAGGCACAACACTTCCCCACCGCACAGGTCTTTCCAATACTTGTTCCCCTATTTTACGGATTTCTACTTCTTCTCCCTCTTGCCAAGTAGCGAATGGGGCAAGCTGAAGTGCATCACTACCAATGGCAACAGCTGGACCTGGGAAGCTATTCAATGCCTGCAAAGCTATTGGTGGTATTTCCGTATCATTGGAACTCATGAAAACGACCCGCTCGTATCTAGTTAATGTATTCGCTTGTACATCCTCGGTAAATAGGACATCTACATGCGTATATGCTTCAAGCATGTCACGCAGCGCCTGTATGTCTTGAGTTATCCGCTGATCATCCTTTGCATAAATAAGCGCAACATCTTTTTCAGTTGCACTTGCCTCCGAACTAAGTGGGGTACTTGCCCAACATAAAAAACAGATGATTACTACTATGCCGTATTTAAAGCGCACTTGTTTTCATCTCTCTTTCTACCTCAGCCAAAAGTTCCTCAAAAGTTTGTTCCATACGTGGACTGTACGTAAAGTAACTCGTTTTATAGCCGAGTGTCACCCATCGTTCATTTAAAAGTTGATGGTTTTTTAATGCTTGGTCTAATTTTTCGTAAATGACCTCGACATATTGATCTGACGTATCGATTAATAGCAGGGCCAGTTGAGACTCACGAAAACGAAACTTTTTATCCGTAGTGCGGACTGTTTGCTGCATTTTATCGGCAAGCTGTTTCCATAAATGTTGCGCTTCTCTAGCACCATACAGTTTCTTAAATTCATCGTAGTTATCAAGCTTTAATACGATAAATACAAAAGAATGACTATGCCTGTCTGCCCTTCTCATTTCCTCATTTACACTTAAACGCATACGTGTTTCATTATCAAAGCCAGTTTCTACATCAATTGCTACGAAATTCTTCACATCTTGCTGCAATTGTTTCATGTACGTATTTTGATCTGTCAGTAACTCATTTAACTTCCCGGCACATAAAATAAGGAGCAGTAACATAACACCATATGCCAAAAACAGCTGTATAGAAAAAGTGGCACTCCATGTTGAGGTTGCCCCTCTCATCTCTATAAACAGTAAAGTTGAGCCACTTATAAATATAAACAGTAAGCTACTAATAAGACCCGTTATCGTACCACGCCAAAGTGTTACTATTACGAGGAGCACTAAAAATACATATAATAATAAACTTCCTTTTTCTTGTTGCATTAAAAAATACATTGGTAGTTGCAAAAGCAATAGTAGCAAAGTGCCGTAAAGGAATATTGCTTTATTCCAATTGTTTGCTATTCGCATTTTTGACCTCTCTTTCTGCCAATAGTGGTAATAAATTATCAAAGATATGCGTCGCCTTCGTTTGTGGATCGATATAACCAGAAGTTGAATTTACTTTGAGTGATTCCATTTTCTTAAAAAATTGCTTAGCCATTTTTTCATCGCCAAGCGCTACCATATAGCGTGTAGCCATTGCATATACAGCAGGGGACTCAAAGGAAACAGCGGGTTTACCTGAGCTAGCATCATAGCGCCCGTATAATTTACTATCCCGTTTAAATAACGCTAGTAACCATTTTTTAAAAACTTTCGTTTCTTCACCTAAAGTCGCTTTGTGATACGCTGTATATAATTGGTCAATCATGTGTAACTCCGTGTCAAACACATAATTTTCGGAAGCAATATCATAGTATTTGGCATAGTAGCCCGCATCAGCTAATGGCGCATTTCTTAAAATAGCTAATTGCTCAACTAACTGCACTTGTGTTAGTAATTTATGTTGCCTCATCTCTTGTAGTGCGCTCGGCATAATATAGCTCAAAGTGATCGTTTTCGCTTTTTCATGCGTACTGACATCGACAAAATCGACAAACACATCTTCATACATTCCATTCTTTACTATGTTTTCTCCAATAACTTTGCCCAACTCCGTATAATTCTTTTCGCCCCATTTTTCCCCGGCTTCGAGGAGGGCACGAATAATCCTTAAATCATCGATAAAGGCCGTAACAGTTGCTTGCTTTGTCCCATCAATTCGCCATACAACAAAGTCATTTTTCAAAAAATCCTTTTGGAGTACTTCCACTTGCTCTTGAAAACGCCCTTGATCGTCTTTTTCGAGCAAATACGTTAACCATAAACCTACGGATTCCGATAAATACACTTCTTTTTGCTCCGCTAAATCTGTATGCAATAAACCACCATCTGATATTAATTGATCAATAACAAACTTTTCAGTGGAGGAACTTGGTTTTTTATACACTAGTTCAACCTTCTCTACCTTTGAACAACCCATTAAAGTTAGCGCACAACAAATTAGCACTATAAATTTATATTTCAAACCATTTTTAATCTGGACCCCTCCTAAAAGTTTCAAATGAATCGAAAAAAATATTCCGAAAATAATCAACCTGTGTGATTATATAGAATCCTTCTGAACAATTTCTAAACATATTTTGAAACACCCTCGAAATATATCAACTCAAAAAGTTAATAACTTCCCAAAATGAAAACTCATATTGCATCCTTCTTAACTAGAATAAATAGCAAAGGTTAAAATTAGGTTAAAAAATAGCATTTTCTAAAAAAAATAGTAAAAAAGAACCATCCCTATTTATCACCAAAAGTCGAGGATGACATTTGATTTTAGATGACTAGTTTCTCTTCGTACCGGCTGTGCGATTCATGGGGATCGGCGAATAAAGGAAAGCGCGTAGCCGAAAACGGAAATAAACCCAGATTATAGTGATGAGCCACTATTTTGTAAAATTATTTTTATCGAAAGAAATAGGGTATCTAAAAGCTTGTATTTCAGCCTCTAGATGCCCTATTACTTAATTTTAATGGTTCATGAACAGTTAATTTCTCTCTACTTCACAAGCTGCAATATTGTTTTAAAATGTGGATGGTCCGCACCTTGTAGTAACTCATATAAAATCATTTCCGTGCTCGTTGGCAAAATACCAAGTGCCTGCATTTTCGCTAAGCCAATCTCCTTATTCCCATTCGTACGTGAAGCAACCGCATCTACCACGACTTCAACCTCAAAGCCCCGCTCCTTAAGCTGCCTTGCAGTTTGATAAACACAAATATGCGTTTCTATGCCCGTGACGATAAATTGCGTACGCCCACTCGCTTTGAGTGCATCTATAAATGCATCTTCTCGACAGGCACTAAATGCCATTTTAGCAATGGATTCATCTGTCATATGCTGCGCTATTTCTTGAGCTGTTTCTCCTAAACGACTTGGATTTTGTTCAAGCCAAAGTATAGGTACCTCAAGTGCCTGAGCAGCTTGCACAAGTTTCGCCACATTTTGAATAACTACCTCACTATCATCTACAATTGCTGCTAATTTACCTTGTACATCTACTACAACAAGACAAGCTTCTTCTACTGTAAACATTTCAACACCTCTAATTTCCATAATTACATTTAATTATATCGAAATCCCATGCACTATGTAGATTCACGTCATTTTTCGACAAAGAAATCAAAAAATTCCAGTTGATGAGCCTATTTTCGAACACTAAAAAGCTCAATTGTCAAAATGGATATACAACTTAATTGAAAATAAGTCGTATCCAATTCCTACAAAATGAGCTAAGGCAAGATTGAAAATATTCATCTCTTTTTATACGCGTGTTGATTATCCAATTTCCACTATCAATAATTGAAGCAGCAGGTTGATTTCCGCTACGGGCTGCTCGCTTTCCGCGGGGCGAGCGGTGAGCCTCCTCCTACGCTACGCTTCGTGCGGGGTCTCACCTGTCTCGCTAATCCCGCAGGAGTCGAGCAACCCTCCGCTACCAAAATGCAGTGACTTACAGAAGCGTAGAATAGGAAACATCCAATTTTACGTATGGACAGCTGTAATTCTTTCGTTGCTAGCATCGTCACAGGATACGCAAATAGTATAAGATGAAATAGGAAACTATGGACATGTAAATAGTTAAATGCTGACACATCCGTCCAATCTGGGGTTAAAAGTGACATGAAAGCACCTGGCATCGTCAAACAATAGAGCAGTATATCCATGCGATGCCCTTTTATTAACGCATGTGCCAATACGATAAAAATGCCCAATCCACAAAGATGCAATGGCAACGAGCCGTACCAAAATGCACCTTGCCCTACTAATACTAGATTTTTAATACCTTCAAGCATCAAAATAACAAGCGCCCATATTATTCGAATTTTTCTTCGCTTTTTCAAATCCGCCTGCCTATAAATTTGATGCATAACTAAGATCACAAATACAGTTAACAACAACCAACTCAAATGATACCAATCAAATAAGCGAAAGCCATTGTCCAATGATTGAATCAGTTCTTTCACCATACCAAACACCTCGTTTCAATATGAAAAAGATCACCGCTTTTCTTAATATAACTATTTTATAAATTGTATGTAATTTATGTGCATGCCTGGCATGAATTTGCTCATTTTTATTCATCCCAAATAAAATATTGTGTTTTTTTTCTTTTCCTATGAAATTTGAGTTATAATCTCTTTATTAAACAAACAAGGAGTGTTCAATTTTGACACAACGTGCATACAATTTTAACGCAGGTCCATCTGCTCTTCCTGTAGAAGTATTAGAAAACGCGCAAAAACAACTAGTAAACTTCCAAGATTCAGGGATGTCTATTATGGAGATGAGTCACCGTAGTGCTATTTTCGACGAGGTACATAACGAAGCAATCGCTCGCTTGAAGAAGCTTTATGAAATTCCTGAAAACTACGAAGTGCTATTCCTACAAGGTGGGGCGAGCCTTCAATTCACAATGATTCCTATGAACTTCTTGCAAGCTGATAAAAAAGCGAGCTATATTTTATCTGGCTCTTGGTCAGAAAAGGCTATTAAAGAAGCGAAATTATTTGGTACGCCTGTTGAAGCAGCAAGCACTAAAGAAAACAAATACCGTAACATCCCTGCACTTGAAGACATCAAGTTCGATGCAGATGACGCTTACGTACACATTACATCTAATAACACGATTTACGGTACACAGTGGAAAGTATTCCCTGAAACAGGAGATGTGCCATTAGTTGCAGATATGTCTAGTGACATTTTGTCTAAGCCTGTTGATGTAAGTAAATTCGGCATCATTTATGCAGGTGCACAAAAAAACCTTGGTCCTTCTGGTGTGACAGTTGTGATTATTCGCAAAGATTTACTTGAAAAAGAAAATGCGAACGTTCCAACAATATTGAAATATACAACGCATGCAGATAGTAACTCTTTATACAACACGCCTCCAACATTCGGCATTTACATGTTAGGTGAAGTGTTAAAATGGGTTGAAGCTAAAGGTGGCGTAGCAGCAATTGCGAAGCACAACGAAGCAAAAGCACAAGTGATTTACGATGCAATCGACAACAGCAATGGCTTCTACACAGGTCATGCAACACCTGAAAGCCGTTCACTAATGAACATTACTTTCCGTGTTGCTGACGAGGAGCTTGAAAAACAATTCCTAGCTGAAGCAAAAGCTGCTGGCTTTGTAGGCTTAAACGGTCACCGTTCAGTTGGCGGCTGCCGTGCATCAACTTACAATGCCGTGCCATTAGAAGCTTGTGAAGCATTACGTGACTTCATGGTTGCATTCCAAAATAAAAACCTGTAAGTATATAAAAAACGACGAGTGATTACATACTGTAATCACTCGTCGTTTTAACTTTCACTTTCATACCTGAGCATACGATAACCAACACGTATATGTGTCTGAATATACTTAGGATTCGCCGGGTCTGCTTCAATTTTCTTCCGAAGCGTTGCCATAAAAACACGCAAGCTTGGGATGTCCGATGGAAGGTAGTTTTGCCATACCTCTTTCAGCAAAAAATTATGTGTCAGCACTTTACCAACATTTTTGGACAATACGACCAACAACTTATACTCGATAGGCGTCAAATGCACTTCTTCCTCGCTTACAAATACTGTATTTGCCAAATAATCGATGTGTAAATGACCATTAACGAATACCGGTTGCTCTTGGTCTACATTCCGCTCACTCGCACCTCGCCTTAATGCCACACGAATACGTGCTAATAATTCATCTACGCTAAACGGCTTCGTCACATAATCATCTGCCCCAACATCTAGGGCATTAATTTTATCGGACTCTTCTCCTCGCGCACTGACAACAATAATAGGCGTTTGAGACCAGCTTCGGATTTTTTGAATAATGTCGATGCCATCCATATCCGGCAAGCCTAAATCTAGAATAATTACATCCGGTTTCATCGAAATGGCGCTTTGCAATGCACTTTGACCATCTTGTACAATGGTGTATTCGTATTTTTGCGTCGTTAAGGTCATTTTGATGAGATTGCCAATAGCAACATCATCTTCTACCACAAGGATTCGTTTATTCATCAATGTTCACAACCCCTTTTTCCAGTGAGAAATTAAAAACAGTTCCCCTTGGATTATTATCCGCAACAGTTAGTTCGCTTCCATGTAATTTTAAAATAGTATGACACAATGCTAAACCAAGCCCTAGACCTCGCCGGCTGTCGCTTCGTTGCATTTTCCCAGTTGTAAAAGGTTCGAAAAGTTTCGCTTTTAATGATTCTTCAATCCCTGTTCCATTATCACTAATGCTAAAATGTACAGAATTGCCCACTTCTTTTGCAGCCAGGTGTATTTCGCTTCCTGTTGGTGTATACATCAATGCGTTTTCAATCATATTGATCATGACCTGAATGATGAGACGTGCATCCATCAATGCGAATGATAATTCTGGCTCAACAAGGGAAGTAATTTTGTGTGTATTGTTTATGCGCACGACATGTGACAACGCTTCTTGTATAATATCCTCCACGAGTTCAGGCTGCAGCTCAATGGCAAGTTGTCCATCATCCAACCTTGAGACAGCTAGCAAGTTTTCTACCATTTGCACAAGCCATTTCGAATTGCTATAAATGTCCTCGTATAATTGAGCCTTTTCTGTATCCTTCACTTGCTCTCCTCTTGTCATCAACATCTCAGCATTCCCCGCAATACTTGTAAGTGGTGTTCTCAAATCATGGGAAATTGCTCTCAACAAGTTGGTTTGCATTTGTTCGAGTTCCGCCTCTTGAACAACTTCTGCATTCATTTTCTGCAAATACCATTTATCAAGGGCGAATGAAAAATCATTGATGATGGCATGTAAAATATGGCGCTCAAAAGCTGGTAATGGTGATTCTTTCGATAAAGCGATGCCAATAACCCCTTTCACATGACCATCAGATACGATCGGCAAATAGTACGCATTTGCTTCTCGAAATATATCGGTTGACATGCCAGCTACGTGCTTATTATTTGCCACCCAGCTAACGACACCACGCTCGCTAACATTGCTAAATAGCGCCGCTACTTCTTGATTTTCTATCGTCGTCATACTAGCTGTTCGAAAAAAAATAGACTTCAAAATTAGTTCATGATCTATTTCAAAAAATTCAACTGGTCTATCAACTAGCTTTACAATTTGAGACATACCTTCTGTGATAATTTCTTCTCTTGATTTCGCTTGCTGCAATTTACGATTTGTTTCCAGTAACACTTCCGTTCGATAAGATTTCCGAACCGCAACAACTGCCTGTTCTTTAACCTTCCTCGTTAAACTACTTGTGATGAAACCGGAAATAAACATGATTAAAAATGTCATTGGGTAGTCCGGGTGATACGCTTCAATTGAAAATCGTGGTTCTGTAAACAAAAAGTTAAAAATAAGCACAGCAACTAACGAACTAATAATACTTACCACCCAACCAGATGTCCATATCGCCAGTACTAACACACCTAAAATATAGATGGTAATAATATTCGACTCACTAACTCCCTTGGCGAAAAACCAAAGTCCGATGATGGATGCCAAGCTAAACACAATAGACATTTTAAGCAAATCCATCCATTCAAACCTGAGCCGAGGTTTTACTTTTGGTAAGCGTCTCGGTTCATTTTCGACATCAGGCACAATATGTATGGCTAAGTTTGGTACAAAGTCGTTGAGCGCGTCGCTTATTTTGGCATGTGTGTGCCACCACTTCTTTTTCATAGCCGTTCTTCCTATTACAAGCTTTGTGACACCACTTATTTGCGCGTAATTCGCTAGCGCACCAGCTACGTCATCTTCCTGTACGATTACTACATATCCACCGAGTTGCTCTGTCAATTTAATATGCTGCTGCAATCGCTCGGAATTCACTTCGTCTCTATCATTTCCTTCAACTTTTTGTACATACAGTGCAGTGAATTTACCATGCAGAGCCTGTGCCAATCTAGCTGCCGTCCGAATCACTTTGGCATTTGTTGGCGAACTACTAATACCTACTAATACATGCTCTTCTAAATGTGCATTTTGAATGGAAGAATCGTTCTTTTTCGTCTTTTTGAAATAAATAGTATCTGCCGTTCTACGGAGAGCAATTTCTCTCAACGCTACTAGATTTTGTTTTCTAAAAAAGGAATCCATCGCTTTTTCTACTTGCTCTAGTTTATAAATCTTACCTTCTCTTAATCTTTGCAGTAATTCATCTGGTTCAATATCCACAAGCTTTATTTGTGCTGCCTGATCAATTACATAATCGGGAATACGTTCACGCACCTTCACGCCCGTTATATCTACCACTAAATCTTGTAAACTTTCTATATGCTGGATATTTACAGTCGTATACACATGTATCCCTTTTGCCAGTAATTCTTCGACATCGCCAAAACGTTTTATATGGCGCATTGTTGGTAAATTTGTATGTGCTAACTCATCTATTAAAACTATCTCCGGCTTACGTTTAAGTACCGCATCAATATCAAATTCTTCAAAGATTTTTTCTTTATAATTGATTTTTCTAGTTGGGATTTGTTCAAGTCCTTCAAGTAAGGCTAATGTTTCTGGACGGGGATGAGGCTCTACATAACCTATCGCGACGTCTTTACCCAGTTTTTTTGCTTGATGGGCAGCATCTAACATTGCAAAAGTTTTACCCACCCCAGCGGCATAGCCAAGAAAGATTTTCAACTTCCCCACTTTGTCATCTTTTTCTTCGTTAATCTTGTCTAAAAATGTCTCTGGACTCGGCCGTCTGTCTTCCATCACCCTCACCTCTTTTCTTATTATAAGCTCATCTTTCATTAAGAAAGTGTAAAATTTCGAATCTTTATGCCGTCTTAATACAAACAGCCTTTTCCTAACACTACATTAATTTGAATAACCCTATGATTAAAGCATCTAAGAAAGAGAGGATGATTGAATTGATGGACGTTTATATGATTGGTCTACTAGTCATTAGTTTTGCTAGTCTTTTTGCTTTAACAGCATGGTGTTACAAACTCGTAAATGAGTAAGGAGGAATTATTATGTGGATCATTTTAGGGATTCTAATTGTATCGCTCTTTGTGTATTTAGGGCATGCATTATTGTATCCAGAAAACTATTAATAGGCTTTTAGGAGGTATGGATTATGTGGCAAATTGCCATTATTTTAGTTGTCTATTTACCGCTTGTCATTCTAGCGGGGCATTATCTTTTCCGCGTAACGATGAAAGAAAAAACATGGCTAGACCCAGTATTAGATAAAGTCGATGCTGTTATTTACAAAGTAAGTGGCATTAAACAAACTGATATGACGGGTAAACAATATGTACTTGCATTGATACTTTCGAATGCCTTTATGGTATTCATTGGCTACATGCTATTACGCCTTCAATCTACTTTGTTTTTAAATCCAAATGGCATCGACAATATGGAAGCCACACTGTCTTTTAATACGATTATTTCATTTATGACCAATACAAATCTGCAGCACTATAGTGGTGAATCAGGTTTAAGTTATATGTCTCAAATGCTCGTCATTATCTTCATGATGTTTACATCTGCTGCAACAGGTTATGCAGCATGTATGGCATTCTGTCGCCGTTTAATAGCTAAGACTGATACACTTGGTAATTTCTTTGTAGACTTTGTACGAATCATTACACGTGTACTAATGCCAATTTCATTCGTAGTTGCGATACTTTTAGTTACGCAAGGCTCGCCACAGACGTTAAGTGCGAACAAGACTGTAGAAACAATTGAAGGTAAGATGCAAGATATCGCACTCGGACCTGTAGCATCCCTTGAATCGATTAAACATGTCGGTACAAATGGTGGTGGTTTTAATGGAGCCAATTCAACGACTCCTTTTGAAAATCCAACTGTCTTTTCTAATATTGTAGAGATGCTATCGATGATGTTGCTCCCTGGTGCTTGCGTTGTGGCATTTGGTTTAATGGTCGCCCACCGAAGAAAGAAAACGTTATTTGGCAAACAAGGATTAGCCATTTTTACAGCAATGGGTATTCTGTTTTTAATTGGTTTAGTGACTGTTTATGTAGCTGAGCGCTCTGGCAATCCACTTATAAGCGAGCTGGGCGTTACACAGGATATGGGTAGTATGGAAGGAAAAGAAATGCGCTTTGGTGTCGCACAATCCTCCCTCTTCACTACCGTGACAACTGCTTTCACTACGGGATCTGTCAATAACATGCATGATACTTTAACACCAATTGGCGGACTTGTGCCTATGTTTAACATGATGTTGAACGTTGTGTTTGGAGGTAAAGGTGTTGGGCTGATGAACATGATGATGTATGTATTACTGACTATCTTCATTGCCTGTCTCATGATTGGCCGAACACCTCAGTTTCTAGGTAAGAAAATTGAAGAAAAAGAAATGAAGTTAATTGCCCTTTGTATATTAGTCCACCCTGCCATCATATTGCTGTTCTCAGCATTGGCTGTTGCAACAACGGCTGGTGTAGCTGGCATTACCAATCCAGGTGCACATGGGTTATCGCAAGTGTTGTATGAGTATGCTTCATCTTCAGCGAATAATGGCTCTGGCTTTGAAGGTTTAGCTGATAACTCAACATTTTGGAACGTCACTACTGGATTCGCAATGTTCTTTGGTCGCTACTTAACGATTATTCTTCAGCTAGCGATTGCATCACTGCTCGCTAAAAAAATATGGTATAGCGATTCTGTAGGCACATTAAAAACAGACAATGCCATGTTTACTACCCTACTTGTCGCCATTGTCCTACTGATTGGTGCTTTAACATTTTTACCGGCACTAGCACTCGGACCAATTACTGAGTTTTTACAAATACAATCTTGATAAGGAGAGACATCAATGGAAACTGCTTCAAAAAAAAGTTTTATAACGAGCACTATGATGAAGAGTTCTATAATAGGCGCTTTTAAGAAATTTAATCCCGTATATATGATTAAAAACCCTGTAATGTTCGTAGTGGAAATTGGTTTACTATTGGTCCTACTTCTAACTATTTTTCCAAATATGCTAGATAGTAGTGCCGGCGAGCATGATCGTCTCTATAATGCGATTGTTGCTGTTGTACTTTTCGTTACTATTCTATTTGCTAACTTCGCAGAGTCAATTGCTGAAGGGAGAGGAAAAGCACAAGTACAAACGCTAAAAGGTACAAAGACTGTGACACAGGCGCGTGTTTTACTAGATAATGGCGAAGAAATAATGAAACAAGCACATGAGCTAATAAAGGGAGATATCGTCTTAGTGCAGGCTGGCGAGGTCATCCCAAATGACGGCGAAGTAATTGGTGGCATCGCAACAGTGGATGAATCAGCCATTACTGGGGAATCAGCTCCTGTCATAAAAGAGAAAGGTGGTGACTTTGCGTCTGTTACTGGTGGTACTACTGTAACAAGCGACTGGCTAATGATTGAAATCACATCACTACCTGGCGAATCATTCTTAGATAAAATGATTTCTTTGATTGAAGGTGCAAGTCGGAAAAAAACACCAAATGAAATTGCACTCAACACATTATTAGTGAGTTTAACAATCGTCTTTTTGCTAGTCGTTGTTACGCTTTATCCTATGACAGTCTATTTAGACGTGCATATCCCAATCGCCACTTTAATCGCACTGACTGTCTGCTTAATCCCTACTACGATTGGTGGATTGTTATCGGCGATTGGTATTGCCGGGATGGACCGTGTGACACAATTTAATGTCATTGCGATGTCAGGAAGAGCTGTTGAAGCTTCAGGTGACGTAGATACTTTAATATTAGATAAAACGGGCACTATCACTTTCGGAAACCGCATGGCTACTGAATTTTCACCAGTGAAAGGCGTCGAGCAAAAAGATTTGATACGTGCTGCATGGCTTAGTTCCCTTACAGATGATACGCCTGAGGGCAAATCTATTTTATCTCTTGCATGCGAATTATTAGTCGATACAACACACAAAGAACTGATTATCAAAAAAAGCAGACACATTTCTTTTACCGCACAGACACGTATGAGCGGACTTGATATGCAAGATGGCACCAAAATACGTAAAGGAGCCTACGATTCTATTAAAAATGAGAGCCTCGCTGCAAGCCAGGAGATTCCGAAAGACTTAGAGCAACTGGTACATCGGGTTTCATCTGTAGGCGGTACACCTCTTGTAGTGTCGGAAAACAATAAAATTTTGGGTGTCATTTACCTAAAAGATGTTGTGAAACCAGGGTTGAAAGAACGCTTTGAACAGCTTCGTGCAATGGGCATAAAAACAATCATGTGTACCGGAGATAACCCACTTACTGCCGCTTCTATTGCGAAAGAAGCAGGCGTCGATAGCTTTATCGCAGAAAGTAAGCCAGAAGATAAAATACAGGTCATTAAAGATGAACAGGCACTTGGAAAAATTGTGGCGATGACTGGTGACGGTACAAATGATGCACCAGCACTAGCACAGGCTAACGTCGGGCTTGCTATGAATTCAGGCACGAATGCAGCAAAAGAAGCAGCAAATATGGTGGATCTTGATTCCAACCCTACGAAGATAATAGAAGTTGTAGAAATCGGCAAACAGCTACTTATGACTCGTGGTGCGCTCACAACATTCAGTATTGCGAACGACGTGGCTAAGTACTTTGCCATTATCCCAGCCATGTTGATGGTAGCTGTGCCAGAAATGAAAGCTTTAAATGTGATGATGTTGAATTCTCCAACAAGCGCCATCATCTCTGCCTTAATCTTTAATGCTGTGATCATCCCTATGTTAATCCCTGTTGCGATGAAGGGCGTAAAATATACACCTATGAGTGCATCCAAACTATTAGGCAAAAACTTATTAGTTTATGGACTAGGCGGGATAATTGCTCCTTTTATAGGGATTAAGCTAATTGATTTAATTATTGGACCTATGCTACACATAATGGGTCTGTAGGAGGAAACGTACCATGAAAGGATTTTTTGAAAGCTCTAAACAAGCAATATTGGTCACTTTAACAATGTTCGTTTTATGTGGTTTGCTGTATCCATTTGCAGTTACTGGCGTTGCTCAGGCATTTTTTAACGACCAGGCAAATGGTAGTTTAGTAGAAGTAGACGGGAAAGTTGTCGGCTCAGAATTATTGGGTCAAAACTTTACGTCGGCCGAATATTTCTGGGGTCGCGTATCTTCGGTGAATTATAACGTCTATACAAAAGAAGATACAGCTTATGGCGGCGTCAGCTCGGGCACTTTCAACTACGCCCCTTCCAACCCTGAACTTATAAAACGAATGGAAGCCAATATAGAAACGTTTTTAAATGACAACCCTGGCGTTTTACGCGAACAAATTCCCGCTGACTTAATGACTGCTTCTGGTTCTGGATTAGATCCCCATATCAGTCCAGATGCAGCTGTCATTCAAGTGAAACGTGTTGCAAAAGCAAGTGGTTTGTCTGTAGATGAAGTAACAGCGATTGTCAAAGCGAATACAGAAAACCGCCTTTTCGGTGTCTTTGGTGAAAATACCGTCAACGTCTTAGCTGCTAACATCGACATTTACAAAAAAATGAACGATCAATAAATGCAAAATCATTACACGGCGCTACCAATGCCCTTGCTTTTATCAACTATTAAAATAGTATAAATCGAATGTTCGGCATACACATTCTCCCCCCTTATCAGATATGTATATGTAAAGTTTGATCAACCATAAGAGCTCCCCCTCTTATATAAGTTATTTATAATTTGAAAGCAGGGTCTGGTCTACAAATCATGTAGAACTGACCCTGTTTTTATATTGTAGTTCATAAATTGTCGGGTAAACGAAACCATTACTTTACAAGTTTAATGTATTTCAACATATATCTCCCATTTTTAATGTATAGTTAAAGTAAATTTAATTACTAAAGTATGGAAGTTGGAGGGGATTTATAGTGAGGAAGATTATTTTATCGACTGAGAGTGGGGCCGATTTACCGGATGTTTTGGCGGATAAACATGGTGTACAAGTAGTACCAATGCACGTAATCATGGATGGTCAGGATTATTTAGATGGCTATCTGCCCGTTGAAGAAATTTATGATTTTTATGATCGCACTAAAAAGATACCATCTACATCTGCCACGAATGTCCATGAGTACCAAGAGTTGTTTGGAAAAATAAGAAATGATTTTCCTGATAGTATCATTATTCACGTTGGTTATACGTCAAAAGCATCTGCTTCCTTTCAAAATGCGTTAATTGCAGCAGAGGATTATAAGGATTTGTTTTTAATCGATGCTTTGAACGTTACGGGCGGATTAGCTGCCGTTGTGATGTATGCTGTTCATTTACTAGAAACAGAACCTACTATTGATGCTAATCAGCTAATAGCAAAAATCGAAGCAAAAATTCCTAAATCACGGCTTGCTTTCATTCCGGGGAGTTTAGACTTTTTAAGAGCTGGTGGACGAGTAAGTAATTTAGCTTATCTCGGAGGGGCTTTGTTGAAGATAAAACCATGCATTGAATTAGTAGAAGGCAAGCTTGTTTCCACTAGAAAATATCGTGGAAATATGAGTACTGTTGCCGAAAAATTAATGCGTGATTATTTACAGCAATATAACATTGACCGTCAACAAATTTATCTTATTTACTCCATCGGACTCAGTGAAACGATTAAGCAACAAGTAAATGTTATTGCGAGTGAAGCGGGCTTCGAACACATCACTTGGATCCAAGCCGGTGCTATGATTTCTACCCACTCTGGTCCTGGAGGATTTGGCATTGCAGGACTAGAAGTTTAACAACCGTATATTGAAAATCTAAAAGGCTTCAGCGATATAAGAAGAAGCCTTTTAATTTATTTTTTGTCACTATTCTTCCTCCAATCTACGCTTTCACAAACCTGCTCTGCTAATGCAAGAAGCGATTCCTCTAATTGAACAAGATGTTATTTAGCATCTATTATATTTTTCAACTTCCGTGTATCTTCTGAGGAGACAATATAGCCATCCTCATAACCAATAAACATTAAAATACTTTCTTCCCCTTCGTTCTCAAGTAGAAGGTGTAATCCGTGCGTATCACCATTTTCATACCGTACTAAAATATCATAGGTGGGCGTTTCTTTCATTACATCTATAGTAGTACCTTTTGAATTATTTAGGATCTTTTCAAAATCAGTTATAATTTCTTCTTGGCTAAAGGATGAAAAAAAGTTTTCATTTAGACTTCCATAAGCCGTTGATTTAGAAATTGAAATATCGGATACGTTTTCTACTAACGTCATCCCTTCATTTTGAGATTGACAACTAATTAGGGTTACCGTGGAACAGGATAAAAGTAATATCAAAAAGACATGCTTCATTTTAATCCCCCTCCCCACTCACGATTTTCCCATAAATATACACAAAGAGATTCTATTAAACTGCCCCGTTTGTTCGATCAGTAAACTTTTCCGAATCACTTGTTTCATAATGAACTAAATTAACTTAAAATCAAACGTATTTTCCTCGATATTAATTGATTCCATATCACTTTTTACAATAATATCGAAACTCTTACTGTATGGATGCATAAACACTTCGTACTGAATACGTCGTTCATTGTGAGATTGCTTTAAATAATCGATATCCGTTCCTCTTTCCTCTATATCTCGACCGAATCGTCTCTCTAGTTCCGTATCAGCATCTGTATAAAAGTAAATAAGAAAATCAAATAGTTCAGGCTTTGCAAAAGCAACGCTCATACCTTCTACAATAATTAATTTGTTTTGTGAAGTAAGTATTTCACTTTTCGAATAATGTGCATCAACCGTGCGTAAATTCATATTTTCCTTTAACATCCGTACATCTCTTTCTAAAGATGGTATATGATGTGCTGCAGGATGGCATGCTGTCATTTTATATCGATGCGATGTTCCTTTATGTATATAGTCAATCACTGCGTTTTTTCGTATTGCCGAACTCACTATGTATGGGTCTGTATTAAGATAGTTTACATCGCGCTCTAACTTCTTCATTAACATATGTGCAAAAGTCGTCTTTCCTGCAGCTCCATGACCAGAAATTCCAATAACCAGCTTCTTATCCGAATTATGAATCCAACGTATGATTTCCTGAACTAATGTGTTCATCATTCATCCTCTTTTCTTAAAATATTGTTATTCTTTAGTTGGATACCCCTTTGAACTAATCACTGAAATCTTTAAATAGTATCTCTATTTCTTCAACATTATAAAAGTCGCCATCGCTTATGAATTTTTCAATTTCTACTGTACCATCCTCCATAAACTCTACTTCCCAACGCTGCCCTGGAACTGCAATTTCAACTAAAATAGCTTCATTTCTTACTTTATTCAGCTTATAAAATACTTTACTTTCTTCTAATTTGTTTAGAAAATCAATGAATTCTTTAAGTTCCACTTCATCACCTCATATTCGGCTTTCTTATGAAGAATATTCTAAATCCTTCTTGCATTACCTTGCCCAGTTAGTTGAATAACCCAAAACTTTTTTCTTCCTTATTTTCAACTTAGAATGGATTTTCTCCTTTTATAAAAGGGATAAAAACTACATAATTTGAACCAATAAAAATAAGCCAAAAGAGGACCGATGTAAGTCGCTGTTTAAAGAGAGTGCTTTTCTTAGTAATACACAAGCCAACAATCAACGAATATAAAACAAATATTATATAAGAAACGCCAAACCAATTTACCCATACATTACCCGTAAAATGAATGCCAAAGCTCTCATAAATAGGTCTTAAAATATTTACTGTGACAAGTAAACCCATTGATAAGATTACAATGATTTCAATCAATCTAAGTACAATTACTTTCAATTCATCCAAAAAATTAGCACCCTTTCGAATATCTCTTAATTTTTGAAAAATAGTTTATTGAGCTTACCTTTGCCTCGTTCGTTCAATAAGAAAACAATATTTATACCTTCTATTCGTTAATAGTAAGTATCTTGTAATAAACAAAAATCAAGGTGGAGATACCAAGGCCAAAAAGGATACTTCCAGCAGCCAAGATTTTATTTGTATAACCTTCAACTCCAATTAGGTATATCGAAGTGTCCATCCCACCTCGTCTAACTAACCAATTTTCAGCGAGTGTTAATCCAAGATCAACACTGAATAGAAGCAATATAAAACCAATTGCAGTTAGTACAGAACCTAAAGCAACTAAACCTTTTAATTTTTCTTTTGTCACTATTCTTCCTCCAATCTACGCTTCCACTAAACTATTCCGATAACGCAAGAAGCGATTCCTCTAATTGAACAAGATGTTATTTAGCATCTATTATATTTTTCAACTTCCGTGTATCTTCCGGAGGGAAAATATAGCTAAGACATGCTTCATTTCAATTTCCCTCTCCACTCACAATTTTACCATGAATATACACAAGAAGATTCTATTAAACTGCCCTAGTTATTGTTATTTTGTTTGATTTCCGAATATAAAGAAAAACAAAACGCGAAACATATTGTTGCGGAAAACATGATTGAAAACGTTTCTTTCAAGTAAAGTGCTGTAATCAATAAAATAAAGGTATTAATGATAATCGTTACATGTAATGTAGTCATGTCCCACATTTTAGGTTGCTTCTTTCTCCATAGCAGTGAAGATCAATGCGAAGAGCATGTTTTGAAAAGTAAGACGTTCAAAACATGCTCTTCTTTATTTTAGACTACTGATGTTCGTTTATGTCAATGACCGTTGTGCCCTTCTGCAGCCTCTGCTATTTCTTTGGTAAGGTGAACAGTGCCAGCTGGATGATTAGGTGGCGCATAAATCGAATACAGTTTTAGCGGAATATTACCTGTATTCGTAAGGTTATGCCATGTGCCAGCAGGTATAACAATTGCAAAATCATCATAGACACATTTTTCAAAGTCTAAATTATTTTTGTTCTTACCCATTTGAACAATCCCCTGTCCTTGTTCAATACGTAAAAATTGATCGACATCCGGATGCATTTCCAAACCAATATCTTCTCCAACATTAAGACTCATTACAGTTATTTGTAAATGTGTCCCTGTCCATAAAGCCGTCCGATACGTACAATTTTGCTTCGATGCTTCATTGATATTAACGACAAATGGTTTTGGTCCATAATCTTTCAGGGGAATTCTAGCAGCGCCATTAGGATAAGTCCAATACCCAAATTGTCCACAATGATTACACACTGGTACGTTATTATAAGCGTATTGTTGATACATATTTGGAATAAAGCACATTTTCTTCAGTCCCTCCATAGGTTATGAAACTATCCTATGCAACTTATAAAAGGAATGTACTTATTTTAGCTCAACACGTAAACCTGTCTTTGTCAGCACATTCGCTGCAGGCATGTTTTGAGTCATAAATTTTTCTAAAAACATTTTTTAATCATTAAACAGCCCATTTGTCAGAATTGATATACGACTTAAATATAAATAAGTGTCAATTGGAGCGAAAGGCCTAAAATGACGCTTATTTAAAAATATGTTGTATAACGAATTCGACAATTTGCGTGAACTCGAGATTTTAAAACCTCTATTAAAATTTTCTATGTAAAATGAAAACGAACTTAATTTGTTTTGATGCAAGATCATCAAATCATGTTTGCCGCTTACTTATACCTCATTTGTATTCATAGTTAGCTGCCTAATTGTTTACCCAATGGAGAATAAAAAATTGGCGACGTTTTTAGAATGTAGATCTATCTTGTCACAATTAGATGCTTTCAAATCATTCATTAGGAAGCGAAAAAGAAACAAAATCGCTCTTTTTTTATAGGATTTTAGCATTTTTTCAACCTGTTTTATCAAAAGCTATATAAGTCTATTCTCCTATCAGGCTTTATTTTATAATGAAATCAGAAGAGCAAAAACGCTTCAATTCCGGGTTATTCCCACCACTTTTTGACCATTTTCCGTGCATTTTTGTCAATATGGCAGGCACAGCTATTCGATACTTTCTACGCGAATGAAGTTAAATTTCAAGTGTTTGAGAATTTAGCTATCTTATTATTTTTCGGTACAAAGTGAAAAAGTGAAGGAATGTTGATTCCTCCACCCTTTTTATGATTTTATTTGAATAGGAAAAGCTATATTGTGGAACACCTTGAACTAACATTCCTAACCTTTCTTTATTCCTCTTCAATTTCCAACTGTTTGTAGTAGTTATCTACAATTGGAAATATATCTGGATTTGAATCGTAATAAGTATCCTCAATTTCACCTAATGAAAATTTAAACTCGCTTTCATTATCAAAAAGAGTAATACCATATCGCCATCCATTACGTTTTTCCTGATTTTCTTGTGGAGTAAATTCGATATCATTAATCAGAGATAGAAATTCACCTATTTGCGCTTGTTCAATAATCACTTTGGAAGCACCCGTTGTTCCGTTCTGTATAATGACTTTATCCACATTTTCAATTTTTGCATCCTTATAAAACTCTTCTAAAGATTGTGTTTTTACATCTGTACATGCAGAGATTATAAATAAACCTGCTATTAAAGTGATGCATAAAAATTTCTGCAAATTTCCACCCCCAACATTAAATCAATATACAGGTACACAAATTTCACACTGATGATTACTAACCAATTTAACGATATATCTTTCGATAATGGGCCTTGTTCCATCTATTTGAATTCCTCTGCTAGACAGTATTGTGAAAATATCATTCCACGCTTTTTGAACCGCTTGCGCTGTATGGTCAATTTTAAACACAGCGTATTTTCCTCCAGTCATATTGCCTTCACTGACATCGCCATCAGAAATGATATAGTCTTTTGAAATTACTATACAAGCATCATATCGACAGCTTTCGGGTTTAGTCGTTTGTGGATTATCTTGAGCAATTCCGAAAATAATAGAATCATCTGTGATTAAATCATTCGATTTTGCCCATTCTTTTATTTTTTCCATTGTAACTACATTATGAATTCCATATGCCCCTACCTGTCTTACGTAAGCAATTCGATATATTGGTAAATTTTCGATCGTCATAGTCATGATTGCTTTTCCTCCTCTGTTTAAGAAATATCCCTCTACAATCAAGACTACAACGATATAAAATATATTTCACTATAACTTTTAAAATTTTTTACAAATATTTTATTTTATGCTTTTTCGGATCACTCAAAAGAAACCTATGTTACTAAACGATTGAATTTACCGTTGATAACAGATGATTTTTGTCGCTTCCAATAAAAGAATTAGATTAGTCATTCATACAAGTAACTATTTAGTCAAAAACGACGCGTATGTATTCCTCGCCCTGTATGCTTTCAAGGTGATGTAATTCAATTTCTTCAATCGTGATACGAAAATTTTTTAATTTTTGATCGTAATCTTCTGCCCAATATCTAATTAATTCAACATTTTGCTCCGATTTTATATGTTCCTTCAAATAGATTAAAAAGTCCTCTAAAAATTGAGGGCCCCAATGTCCTTCGATGCCGTATACAAAGTGCTTTTCATTATAAAATGCTAAATCATATGGTGGATCATCGTGTTGGAATATATTCAATTGACCAAAAGCCGAGGCATCTGGCGCATGTAAAATACGTGTATCATCATCCATCAAATGCCATGATTGTGCTGGTGAACTTTCTATAATTAGATATATTTTTTTCAATTCTCTTACTGTAATTTCAGCAATTCCTGTGCAATCAACTGTTTGTAAAGGGCTAGTCGCCACAAGTACCGAATATGAAGTCATATGTTTGTCTCCTTAAGCTCTACTAATCATGCAGGCGGATTATTTTAACGTAAATTCACAAAAATAATCTGCCATTTCTTCCGGGTCTAAATGCAATAATTGCATGAGAGAAATACACTTAGCAAGAAGAATCTCCGTGCCATCTGATTGTTCAAAATGTACGCCCTTTTTATTATATAGATATTGTCCATAATCCCATTTCGTCTCATTTTCACGATATTCCGTATGAACATGTGTAAATATCAAATGAACGAAATCTTTCACCAATCCACTTTTATAGACAGTACTACTTTTTGGCGCTTGTAGACTGTATAGATTTCGAAATACAAACTTGACGATCACTTTTTTAGGAATTAACTCCATACTTTTGAGTTTTAGTTTCCCCATGTCATCCATTCCACTAAACTGCTGTATGAGCACTCCTTCATGATTTATTGCCAAGGTTTCTGCAACAACTGTATCACCTAATACTCTTTCTTCCTCCCAAAATAGCGGTGTTTGTGCCTCTAAAGCTTTTAGCCCAATTTCACCGTACATTTTGTCCTCATTGGTATATTTTACAGTTACATGCCAAAAAATTTCATTCGCATTATTAAAGATATGAAGTCCCTTTTCATTCGGTTTAACGAATATTTCTAGCATATATAACCCTCCCGTTTACTATCGACACCCTCAAACATCTACTTTATAATTCAGGACTAACTCGTCCCCTGGTAATCCTCTTATTCCCCAATTATGTTTTGGGGTTTCAAAAATTGTAATTTCAACATCTTGAGGATGGATACTCAATTGGCTATGGATCCGTTCAAATAAGTACTTTACTAATTCCTTTTTAGCTTCTATCGTTCGACCTTCAAACATACTAACCTCAATTATCGTATATGCTTCCGTTCTATCACCTGGGAAATAAAAATCCTCCTTGTTCATAGGAAAAAAGCGATGGAATTTCTTATCCATTGGAAATTCAAGCACTTCCATCATACAAGAATGAATAATAGTCGATAATTTTTCCTTTATAGGATTTAACCTGTCCTTGACACCATAAATTTTTACTTGTCCCATATCTCATCTCACCTTTCTCGTCTCAACTAACCTAAACGCAGTTACTCATAAATATTATTCTATAAATAGATAATAAAGTCCTTCTCAAACACAAAAGCGACCCATTCCCTTCATAAGAGAATGAGTCGCTTTTGTGTTATTATGCTCGAACATCCAGCTTACATTTCGGGCATTTCCCATAAATCTCGAATTTATGGTTTTCAATCTCATAATCAGGTAGTTTTTCACTAAGCATTTCCATTGGACACACATTCAGTTCCTTCACATTACCACAATCCATGCAAATAAAATGGTGGTGATGATGTTCGGATTCACAGTGCATGCGGAAATTACGCTCACCTGATAATTCCGTTTCATCTAAAATACCAAGCTGCACAAACGTTGAGAGATTTCGATAAATCGTATCAAAACTCATCCCAGGAAAGTCCTTTTTCAACACTTGAAGTAAATCGCGAGCGGTTAAATATTTATCCGTCTTGGCAAACATATCTAAAATCAGCTCACGCTTATCTGTTTTTTTATAGCCACTTTCTTTTAAAATTTCCCACGCTCTTGAAATATTCACAGTGCTTCTTCCCCTTGTTTCGCAGACATTTTCAACGCCATTTTCTTACCGACAATCACGAGTAATAAAATAAGGATCGATGTCACGACAATCG